>CAZFTH010000020.1:0-15731 GCA_964521745.1 uncultured Peptostreptococcaceae bacterium | reverse complement strand
ATTCAACTTTCAAATTCTTCTATATCAGGAGAAGATAGAGCTATCGTAGATGAATTGTTTAATACAATTAATGATATAGAAAGAGTAGGGGATCATGCAGATAATATCGCAGAATTATCCATGTACTTTATAGAAAAAGATTTGACCTTTTCAGAAGAATCAATTAAAGATATAAATACTATGTATGAAAAAGTACTAAAAACTTATGAGATGGCACTGGAATCTATGCGAGAAGGTGATTCTAGTCTTGCTCTTAAAGTTGTAAAAATGGAAGAACAAGTTGATATTATAGAACGCTCTTGTAGAAGCGCTCATATATATAGGCTTAACAATAGTATGTGCAACCCAGAGGCCGGGATAATATTCTTAGATTTATTAAGTAATTTAGAGAGGATTTCTGACCATGCTTCAAATATTGCAAAAGCTGTAATAGATGCAAAAGGAAGTATATCTGCATAAGTCTTTAAAAGGAATTTTTTAATATGCTTAGAGAGGATGTAAACTATGAATACTTTGAAATTAGATGTTTCTAGGTGCAAGCAATTTGTGGAAAAACATGAATTAGAATATCTAAGTCCCTTGGCTAGGCTAGCAAATGAAATGGTTAACAAAAAAAGTGGAGCAGGAAATGACTTTATGGGATGGCTTGACTTACCTGCCAACTATGATAAAGAAGAATTTGATAGAATACTAAGCTCTGCAAAAAAAATTCAAAATGATTCAGATGTATTAGTGGTAGTTGGAATAGGAGGCTCTTACTTAGGAGCAAGAGCTGTAATAGATGCCCTTAGTCATAATTTTAAAAATGATATTTCTAGTTCGAAAAGAAAATGTCCTAAGATTTTTTATGCAGGAAACTCTATTTCATCCACTTATATGGCGGATTTATTAGAGGCTTTAGAAGGCCTTGATTTTTCTGTAAATGTAATATCAAAATCTGGAACAACTACAGAGCCAGCAATTGCTTTTAGAATTTTAAAAGATGCTTTGATTTCAAAATATGGAGAGCAAGAAGCAAGAAGAAGAATTTATGCCACTACTGACAGTTCAAAAGGAGCACTTAGAACTTTAGCTACTCAAGAAGGCTATGAAACTTTTATAATTCCAGACGATGTAGGGGGAAGATTTTCTGTACTTACAGCAGTAGGACTTTTACCAATAAGTGTGGCAGGAATAGATATAAGAGAGTTTATGTCTGGAGCAAGGCAAGCTAGAGAAAATTATTTAAAAGAAAGTTTGGATTCTAATATGCCTCTTCTTTATGCAATGTATAGAAATATTTTGCTCAGAAAAGGAAAAGATGTAGAACTTTTAGTAAATTATGAACCCCAACTTCAATATATTTCAGAATGGTTTAAACAGCTTTTTGGAGAAAGTGAAGGCAAAGATAGAAAGGGTATCTTTCCTGCTTCTGTGAACTTTTCTACAGATTTACATTCTATGGGTCAGTATATCCAAGATGGAAAAAGAAATATTTTTGAGACAATAATAAAAATAGATTCACCTAAGAAAGATATAGTTATAAAAGCTCAAGATAATGATTTAGATGGATTAAATTATCTTGCAGGAAAAACTATTGATTATGTAAATGATAAGGCTTTTTTAGGAACTGCTCTTGCTCATACTGATGGAGAAGTTCCTAATATAGTAATACACTTGCCTAGTTTAAGTGCTTATCATATTGGAGAATTAATATACTTCCTTGAAAAGACTTGCGCTATAAGTGGTTATATATTAGGAGTAAATCCTTTTAACCAGCCGGGGGTGGAAGCATATAAGAAGAATATGTTTGCTCTTCTTGGAAAAACAGGGTATGAAAAGGAAAAAGCCATTTTAGAAAAAAGGTTAGAATTGGATGAAAACTAATGAATAGTACTAAAAAACTTGTTTACTTATCGCTTATGATTTCTCAGAGTCTAGTGCTATATATTATAGAGTCATTTTTGCCACCTTTATCATTTATTGCTCCTGGAGCAAAATTAGGTCTTGCAAATATTATAACCTTAAGTGTTTTATATATATCAGGGGTTAAAGATGCTTTTGTAGTATTATCAATGAGAATTTTAATATCATCCCTTTTTTCAGGTGGGGTATCTTCCTTTATATATAGTATTTCTGGAGGGATGCTCAGTCTTTTGGTCATGTCTTTTACTAAAAAACTATCTAGACTGGATATAAGTATAGTAGGAGTAAGTGTATCAGGAGCTTTATTTTATAATATAGGTCAGTTACTAGCAGCTGCAGCGATAATTAAAAATATTAAAATATTGATGTATTTACCTGTTCTTGCATATGTTTCAGTTGGAACTGGAATATTTATAGGAATCGTATCAAAATTTTTAGTTGAAAGATCAGGTTTTAAAAAATATATCACAAAAACTCCTTAAGCGAAATGTCCTAAGGAGTTTTTTTAAAATCGTTTGTATATATAGGCAATTATGATAGAATTAATCTAAAGATTACAAAAAATTAGGGCGTAAGAAATAGTAAGCATATTATGAGGGGTCTAAGGAGTGACAAAATGAACAAAAATATAGTGAGAACTGCTTTGTATTTTTTAGCAATAATTGCAATTATTATTTTCTTCTTTTTATTTATCAAAAATGAAGAACCTGTAAAAAAACAAATAGTGATTAATTACTATTCACAACCTGATATAAATGGAGTTGTTTCTGAGATAATTAATAATTTTGAAACAAAGCACCCCGATATAAAAGTAAATTTAGTAGAGTTACCACCTAATACAGATGATAAACTATCAACTATAAAGAAAGCTTTTCAGTCGGGAGAAATGCAAGTAGATGTATTTGATTCGGACATAGTATGGCCGCCTATTTTTGCAGCTTCGGGATGGGCAGAACCTCTTGATGAATATATTGATAAATCTGATTTAGAAAAAATTTTACCAGAAGCCTTAGATGCAAATATTTATATGGAACAACTTTGGGGACTGCCCTATAGAATAGATGCTGGGATGTTGTATTATAGGAAAGATTTATTGAAAAAATATAATAAAAAGGTACCCATGACTTGGGATGAACTAGTAGAGACTTCTCTTTATATTATGGAAAAGGAGGAAGGTTCAATTAAAGGATTTGGAGCTTCATGGGATGAATTTGAAGGTTTGACTGCAAATTCTCTAGAGTATATTTGGAGTTTTGGAGGAGAAATATTTTCAGATTCACATTCTGAGCAAGTTAATATTAACACGCAGGAATCTATAAATGCCATTTCTTTTATGGTTGATATGATGCATAAGCATAAAATTACTTCTAGGGAAATAACTGCATATTCAAGTGGTGATGTGAGAGAAAGTTTTTTTGATGGAAATCTTATTTTTATGAGAGACTGGTCTAGTGGTTGGGAACTTTCGCAAGATATAGAGAAATCTAATGTTGTAGGTAAAGTGGCTATAGCTGAACTTCCTCTTGGAGATATAAATGGAAATAATTATACTACTTTAGGTGGCTGGCAAGTAATGGTATCATCTTTTTCTAATAAAAAAGAGGCTGCAGTTGAATTTGCAAAATATAGAAGCTCAGAAGAAGCTCAGAAAATCGCTGCTTTAAAGATGAGTCATCTTCCATCTATAAAGAAACTTTATAATGACTCAGAAATTGATGACTCTATGCCATTTTTAAAATATATGTACCCATCTTTTGAAAAAGCATATCTAAGACCGGTTTCTCCTTATTATGCTGAGATATCCAAAACCATTCAAAGTTCCGTACATAGAGCATTGTTAAATGAAATTACAGCTAGTCAAGCCATAGAAATAATAGAAATTAACTTAAAAAATATAACACAGACTAAACAGATAGTTTCTAATTGATAAATGAATTAAATCTTGCAAAGAATTTTCTATTGTTAAACTGAAAAAGCTTGTGGTTTACTAATGAAATGAAATATAAATGAATTATTAATTCAAAAAAGAGGCAATATGCCTCTTTTTTTATATATAAAATGATTTTTTATATGTGGATTAATCTTTATTTTGCAATTTTTAAAACATTATGATAATATATTTATGACATTTTAATAAATTGGGAGAGAGGTGTTTTGATGAAGAAGATGGGACTGACGGGAAAAATATTCACAGGACTTATTTTAGGAGCTATTTTTGGAATAATACTTCATTATTTTGTTCCAGCAGGTGATTTTAGAGATAATTATATCATAGGTGGAGTACTTAGATTATTTGGAAGAGGTTTTGTACAAGCAATTCAAATGTTAGTTGTACCACTGGTTTTTGTTTCTTTAGTAGGAGGAGCTGCTGCTATTGGAGATGTAAAAAAACTAGGGAGAATTGGTATTAAGACTGTAGGATTTTATATGGTAACTACTGCACTTGCTATTACTGTAGCATTATTAATTGGAGAACTTATCAATCCAGGTTATGGATTAGACTTATCACAAATAGTTACATCTGAGCCTACAATAGGAGAAAAATCTAATCTTGTCGATGTGCTTCTTGGAATAATACCTACTAACCCTATAAATGGATTAGCTTCAGGAAATATGCTTCAAATTATATTCTTTGCTATATTAACAGGAATTACAGTGGCTGTCCTAGGAGAAAGAGCAAAGGCTTTTTCGGATTTTATCGATGCGCTTAATGAAATTATGATGAAAATGACTATGATTATAATGCTATTTGCACCAATTGGAGTTTTTTGCCTTATAGCATCTACTTTTGCAACTACTGGTTGGGATGCTTTTATTCCTTTACTTAAATATATGATAGCAGTTATATTAGCTTTATTGATACAGGCAAGTGGTACCTATATGGCTATGCTTTCTATATTTACAAAATTAAATCCTGTTCGTTTTTTCAAAAATTTTGCACCAGTTATGAATTTAGCTTTTTCAACTGCTTCGTCTAACGCTTCTATACCTCTTAATATTGAAACTATGGAAAAACGTATGGGAGTTTCAAAATCAGTAGCTTCTTTTACTATTCCACTAGGGGCAACTATAAACATGGATGGAACGGCTATAATGCAAGGGGTTGCTGTAGTATTTGTATCACAAGTTTATGGGATAGATTTAACTATGGCATCTTTTCTTACTGTAATACTTACTGCTACACTTGCTTCGATTGGGACAGCAGGAGTTCCAGGAGTTGGACTTGTAACTTTATCTATGGTTTTGGTATCTATAGGACTTCCAGTTGAGGGGATAGCTCTTATTATGGGAATAGATAGACTTTTAGATATGGCTAGAACTGTAGTTAATATTACAGGAGATGCAGTGTGTACACTAATAATAGCCAAAAGAGAAAATGAATTTGATGAATCAATTTTTTATAATGACAATACAGAACCTGAGCAAGCCATAGGTTAAAAAAAGAAGTATACACTTGAATTTATAAAAAACATATATAAGAATAATTCACTTATTGTTACGAGTAAAGATTAATATTGAGTTTAGAAACTCTCATGTATTATGGACAAAAAGAGCGCTACATATTAAAAATTTGTAGTAGCTCTTTTTTATGTTTTAAATTTTTATAATCTTAAGGTATAATATAATTACTAGTTGCAATTTAATTGCAAGAAAAATTAAAAAACAGGAGATAGCATATGAAAGAAAAGATTTTAGAAGTCAAAAATCTTAGCTTTAGTTATAAAGAACAAAAAGTTTTATCTAATATTTCTTTTGATATATATAAAGGTGATTATTTTGGAATACTTGGGCCAAATGGTTCGGGCAAAACAACTTTACTAAAGCTTTGTCTTGGCTTGATAAGTAGTAAAGAAGGAAGTATAAATATATTTGGACAAGATATACAAAGTTCTACTAAGAAAAATAAAATATCATATATATCTCAAAAATCTAATTCATTTAATTTAAGTTTCCCAGCAACAGTTAACGAGTTAATATATTCAAGCTTAAGATCTATAGGCTATGATTCAAAATCGTCTAAGAAAATGGCATCGGATGCTATAGATACAGTAGGAATAGGAAATATTGCAAATAAGAGAATAGGTAATCTATCTGGAGGACAACAACAAAAAGCTTTTATAGCAAAAGCCATATCCTCAAAACCAGAGATGATTTTTTTAGACGAACCTACTGTAGGAATAGATTATGGTTCTGAAGGCTTTTTTTATGAAGCTATGCATAAATTAAATTTAAGCGGAGTAAGCATTTGCATGATTAGCCATGATATATCTGCTATTACTTCATATGCTAATAGAGTAGCTTGCATAGGAGAAAATACTTTTCATATTCATGAGAATCAGGATATTATGGATATAGAAACGTCACTTAAAAAAATATATGGCAAAAAAATGAGATTGGTAACACATTAGGAGGAATTATGCTAGAATACGCATTTATGCAAAGGGCATTGATAGGAGGTTTATTAGTCTCAATTATCGCTCCTTTTATGGGAACTTTTATAGTTGTAAGGAGAATGTCGCTTATAGGAGACAGTTTATCTCATGTTGCACTTTCTGGAATAGTTTTAGCTGCATTATTTGGGATTGAGCCTATTTATGGAGCAGTGGTTATAACTGTAATTGCTGCATATTTTATTTTCTTCCTCAGAGAAAATTACGCCTCATATGAAGAAATATCACTCGCTATTATAATGTCATCAGGCATTGCATTGGCATCGGTTCTTATGGGATTTTCTAAAAATATAAGAGGTAATTTTTTATCATATTTGTTTGGAAGCATAACAGGAATAAGCAATCAAGATATATATATTATGATAGTATTATCTTTTATAATATTTGCTTTTTGGGGAGTAAATTATTATAAATTATTTCACATGGCATTTGACGAAGAAAGTGCTAAGGCCATGGGGATAAAAACTGATAAGCTAGGCAAGATATTTATAATTTTAATAGCACTTTGTGTTGTCGTATCTATGAGGATTGTAGGGGTATTACTAATATCATCTATGATGGTTATTCCTGTAGCTGCAGCTATGCAATATTCACTTAGTTTTAAGCAAACAATACTAACTTCTATTGTCATAGCAGTATTTTCTGTAATTGGAGGGATAACTTTATCTTTTTATTTTGATTTGGCATCAGGGGGAACTATAGTATTGATAAGCGTAGTAATATTAGTAGCTAGCATAATGCTTAAGGGTAGGAGATGAGGATTTGATTGATAAGGATGAAATTATAGAAAAACTTAGAAATAATGGCCAAAGACTCACTAGAATTAAATCGGAAGTAATAGATATTTTTTTGAATACTAAAGGATATTTAGATGCGTCATCAATATATGAAAAATTAAATAAAAATGCAGATTTATCTACAGTCTATAGAAATTTAGAATCTTTATATGATGCTGGAATTTTAGATATTGTATATAAAAATGATAAAAGATGGTTTAAGCTTGTAGAAAAGCATGAGCATTCACATTATGTTATATGTGAAAAATGTGGTAGTAAAAAAGAGCTTGATTTTTGTCCATTTCCATATATAGATGGCCAAATAGAAGGATATGACATTCATTCACATGTATTTGAATTGTTTGGGATATGCCCTAAATGCAGGAAAAGTAATTAATTAGTAAATTGTTTTTATATTTTTAATTAGAGTATTTTGGTGGAGGGGATTTTATTTGTTCAAAATAGTATTTTAATAGAAC
Organism: uncultured Peptostreptococcaceae bacterium; assembly: GCA_964521745.1. Classification (GTDB taxonomy): domain Bacteria; phylum Bacillota; class Clostridia; order Peptostreptococcales; family Filifactoraceae; genus Acetoanaerobium. The sequence goes on along the minus strand of CAZFTH010000020.1, from coordinate 8,120 downwards.
GTGGGGAATTATCTAGAGAATCTGCAATAAGCATCTTAGAAAAAAGTTTAGAAGAAAATCCTAGTATAGTAGGACATGGGCTTGGATTTGAAGAAAATTCATTTGATGGAAAAGATATAATTTACGCAGGCAAATCGAATTTAGGAGCAGATGATAACGGAAGGTTTTTACCGTATATGACTTTGGATAATCAAGAATTAATAGTTGAACCACTTTCTGGTTATGACATACCTGGTGATGGCGATTGGTATATTATTCCTAAAGAAACAGGGGAGTCAATTATTACTGACCCATATATTTATCCTGTAAACGGAGTAGATGTTTTGATGTTTACAATTTCATATCCTATAAAAAATAAAAATCAATTTATAGGTGTTGTAACAGCGGATATAGCTCTTAGTCAAATCGACGACATGCTAGCAAGTGATATAGGAAATTCTTCTATAAATATGAATACAACCATGATTACTGAATCAGGAGTAGTAATAGGCTCAACTCTAGATAAATTAAAAGAGGATTCAGAAATAGCCTCTTCAAATGTATTTGAGTCAATTATAAAAACTGATAAGGAATTTGTAGAGTTTAATGATGCGAAATGGGTTGAAGGAAAACAACTTATTGTGGCTTCTCCTATAAAATTTGAAAATAACGATAATCGTTGGTTCATTATAAATTTTATACCAGAAAAGAAAATTCTTGAAAATTACAAAGAAAATCTTACGACTAATATTACTTTTATTTTGCTAGCTTTATTAATAATAGGCATACTGGTATACCTTATACAAAAAAGTATTAATAAACCGATGGAGAAACTTTTAAGTATAATAAAAGTAGTTGATGATGGAGATTTAACTCAAACTACTAATTTGAATACTAAAGATGAACTCGGAGAATTGTCTAAGAATTTTGACTCAATGATTGAAAATATGAAAAAACTTATTAATAACGTCAAGAAATCTTCAAATATTGTTGAAGAAAGTTCTCACAAGATGGCACTCATAACTAATCAAAGTGTAGTTTCTATATCGAATGTAAATAATGTTGTTTCTCAAATTGCTGATGCTCATAGTAAACAATCTGAAGATATAGAAGAGATAGTACAAAAAACAAATTTACTTAGCGAACTTATCTCAGACACTACTCTTTTAATTGATGAAGTTTCAAATATTTCATTAAAAACTCAAAATGTTTCTAATCGTGGAATGGATATATTAAAGACTTTAAATGAGAAAACAAAAGACACTATGGGGAAATCAGAAGAAATTTCAATAGCAGTAGATGAGGTAAATCATGCAGTTGATAGCATAAATGGCATAACAACCATAATAAATAATATTGCTAATCAAACAAATTTACTTGCTTTGAATGCTTCAATCGAAGTAGCAAGAGCCGGAAAAGCTGGGAGTGGATTTGCTGTAGTAGCTGATGAAATAAGAAAATTAGCAGAGCAAACCAGTTCGGCAACATCTGATATTATTTCAGTAATATCTTCAGTTGTAGAAAAATCTAACAAAGCTGTGAGTTCTGTAGAAGAAGTAAAAAAAGCACAAAGTCTTCAATTTGATACTATTGAGGAATCGACAGGAATTTTTAAAGAGATTCATGAGTCTTTTAATGTATTAAAAGATAAAATTATTGCTGTTGACGAGAAGTCTTTAATAATTGAGCGTAGCAAAACGGAGATTTTGGATGCAGTAACTAATATATCTGCAGTTTCTGAAGAAACTACCGCTAGTACTGAAGAGACAACTTCAATGATGAACGAGCAAAAAGAATCCATAGAAGAATTAAATGAATATAGTGATGCACTAAAATCAATCACAAAGGAGTTGCAAAATTATATTAATGCTTTTAAAGTTTAGATAAAAAAATAATTATATAAAATTTAATTTGTTTTAGAAAACAAGAGTAATAGTTAGGAGCTTCTATTTACCTAATTATTACTCTTTGTTCTAATAAACCAAAAATCAAATTGCATATTATCATTAGAAACATTATATTTATTATAAGAAAGTAAAAAAATTAAACGTATTGGAGGAATTATGAAATTACACAATTTAGAAAATATTGAGAACGGCAAAAAGAGCTTTTTTAAACAAAAAGAACAACCCTTATGCGGCGAAATGCATGAGGTAATTCATATTTTAGATGGAAGATTTAAAGGAAAACATGAGGATTTTCCTGATGTTAAGCACAGTATCCATAAGTCTCTAATACTTTATCTAAATAAGTTATTAGGATCAGAAAATATACTTTCTAAGTCTGTAAAAAAACTTATGAAGGTTGTAATTGGAATTAGTAATTTTGATGTAGAAACTAAACATTTGTCAGGAAAGCTTAAAGTACTATCAGAAGATTTATCAGTATTAAGTGAATCTAATTTGGCTTTAGTTGAAGAAACAACAGCGAGTATGAATTCAGTTAGTGATTCTGTTTTTAATGCTTCAGATACAATGGAAAAACTTTCTGAATCTTCGACTTATGTGTTGGAAAAGAATAAAAATGGATTAGGAAGTTTGGAAAATTTAAATAATATTAAAGAGGATATGGTTAAATCAGCAGAAGGAATGGGATATAAAATTGATCATTTGATTGGATTGACAGAAAATGTAAAAAACATTGTTGGTACTGTTGAAACAATTGCGGCTCAGACAAATTTACTTGCCTTAAATGCTTCAATAGAAGCGGCTAGAGCAGGAGAACATGGCAGAGGTTTCTCTGTTGTAGCTGAAGAAATTAGAAAACTTGCAGAAATGACAAAAAATAGTTTAACAGATATGCGTAGCTTGATGGAGGAAATTCAAATTTCAGCAAATGAAAGTAAGCAAAGCATGGGAAGTACTCTTGACTCTACTCACACTATGAACAGCATGATTGATGAAATTCACGATACTATTGATGAAAATGTAAATTTACTTGAAAGAGTAGTATTGGATATTCAAACTATTAACACTGGTTTTTCTGGTATTAAAAATGCTGTATATAATATTAATGAAGCAATGGAGGCTTCAAGCAAAGATGCCGAAGAGCTGAATTTATTGACTATAAAAATAAAAAATGATTCAGAGTACAGTGCTAAAATGGCAGAAACAATTTCTAAGATTGATTCTGAAATAACTGAAATAATTCACGAACAAATACATTCCTTAAACAACAGCGCCCATCCAGTTACTTATGAGGACTTGCTACTAGAATTACAAAATGCAAGATTATCTCATAAAGCTTGGCTTGATAAATTAAAAGAAATGGTTAAAAAAATGGAAGTACTACCTCTTCAGATTAATTCAAAGAAATGTGCTTTTGGTCATTTTTATCATTCATTTGAAATAAATAATCCTGACTTATTAGAAGAATGGAAGATGATAGATGAGCTTCATAATAAATTCCATCAAACAGGTTCAAATGTAATTAATGCCATTGGATTAAATGATACAGAAAAGCTAAATCCTTTAGTAAAAGAAGCGGAAAATCTATCAGAAAGTTTATTTAAAGTTTTAGATAGGCTGGCATATAAAATTAAAAAAACTGAAAGTATATAGAAAAAATAAATATTTTTAGGAAGTTTATAAAAAATCCTAGGTTTTAATCATTATATTAAACACATATATAATGATTAAAACCTAGGATTTTTTTGTTTGAAATTAATTAGATATCAAATTGCTCGATTTTTTATTCATAGAATTTACTATTTTTTTGCATCCTTTGTTTGAATAATAAAATTTATTTAATTAAAGAGATTGCTTTTTTGATGAAATAATTAACAAATAATTAACGATTATTTAACATACTTTGTGTTGGTTTATAGCCATGGTAATTAGTAAAATGATTTAAGGAATACAAGGATTTTCTAAAATATACTAATATTATCAGGGAGGAAGATATGGATACTATAATCAATGACATTAAAAATAATGCAACTAAGCTGAAAAAAATATTAATAGTAAATAGGAATAAATTGGTTTTACCAAAGAAAATCGAAAAAAATTTTATATTCTTTAGAAAAAAACTTGTTTCTTCATATTACATAGACAAGATAATAAAAAATAAAACTAAGCTTAATTTAACCCAGATTATTCATAAAAGATTAATTGGCTATAATTTTTTGTAAATCGTTAAATTTTTTATATAAAAATCAGAACTTTATAAAATTATATAGAAAATATTTTGATATAGTTCGAATTTTTATTAAAGAAAGCTTTTTGTATCATTTTTTATCTAAAAATAAACGCAGTTATCCCTTGGTTACTGAAAAAAAGCTGTTATATAAGTGCTTAAGGCTTAATTATTAGGCCGAAAACACTCTATATTCTTAATTATAGTATTAAACTGATTCTGATAAGGGCTACTACTACAAAGCTTAAAGTGAATTTTTCTTCCAGTTTTTACACAGCGACAAGCTATTTTTATTATGCTTGTTCTAATTGAAGAAAGCCTACTTTTATGCATATCTACTGGAAATACTGCTCTTTTCATTATATTTATTATGTTATAAGCTAACGCTTTTATAAGCATTTTAGCTGCGTTAGCAGTAAAAGATGAGTGAGATGATGTATCCATAAAGAAATCTAGCTTGGCTTCTTTAATGAAGTTTTCCATATTGCCTCTTTTGTTGTAGGCTCTAACAATGTTTTTTGGTTCGCTATTAAATGTTGTTGCAATGAAATTTACTCTTGGAAGAAGCTGGTCTGAATCTCTTTCAACTTTGCAAATAACTCTAAGAGGATTGCTCCAACTATCAGCTTTATAATCGAATTCATCATACATTACATGATGTTTCGAGTAATCAAGCCCAAACTCATTCATAAATTCACTTACAACATAGTCTGAAAGCTTTTTTAATATAGCATTTGATTTAAGTTTTATTAGAATCTCAACATTATACTTATGACACAAATCATATATTTCAGAAGATGCAAATCCGCTATCGCCTCTTAAAACTATAGTGGCACTAGGATATTTTTCAGTTAACCATTTAAACACTGGTTCTAAAAAGTCCTTCGCATTTTTTGATGTATATACACTGCCTTCTCTTAATTCTGTTTTAATTAAATCGCCGTTAAGGCCATTAAAAAGCATTAGAGGATGGTAACCTTTTTCTCCATAATGATAGTTGTAGCTACTACCTTCTTGTTTACCATGAGTTTCAAAGTTAGTAGAATCAATATCTAAAACTATATTGCTAGTAGTATTAAGGTCATTTCCTTTTTCAAATATATTTTGAAGAAGTTTGTTTAATGAAGCTATCGCTTTTTCATCAAGAGAATTGATAAATCTTGAAATAGTAGGCTGTGAAGCTAGAGAGTTTTTACCTAGTACATTAGTAAATACTGGATCATTTCTTAAGCTATCTGAATCATCGTCATGGCGATAGCCAGCTATAGTTGTATAAATAAGTTGTTCGGCTATAGAAGAAAAACTGTGTTTTTTATATGAGTAATCTTTAAATATATCTTCTAATAACGGCTTAATTTCAAGTTTTTCAACAAATGAACGAATAATTAAAAGGCCAGAATCAGAAGAAAGATTACCACCTTGAAAATTATATGAAAGACTTTTATTGAAGTTAAGTGAATATTGCTGTAAACTAGACATAGAAAAGGCTCCTCTCATGTTTGGTTTTCGTTTAGTCACTTAAACCTTAACACGAAATTGAGCTCTTTTCTATTTTTTTATAGTTTCACCTAATAGGTGTAAAAGGCTACGCCTGTGTAATGCTTTAAAATACAAAGCTTTATCGTTTTATTAAAAAGTATATGAATAATTCAGGTTTAAGTATAAAAACAATTGATAATCTCAGCATACAAAATAAACTTTTGTTTCTTGTATTAGTGACTAGTTTAATACCTCTTATAGTATTAAGCAGTATAGCACTTATAAATACAAGCTTCACAATGAAAGAAGAAATATATAAGCAAAATGAACTTTATACATCTATGACCAAAGTAAGAATAAATGATTATTTTAATAGTAGTCAGTCTGACGCAAAGTTATTGGCTGAATCTAAAGCGATTAGAGAGGGATTAGAAGTAATAAATACATTTTCTGCAGATAAAAATATTATAGACTCTATAAATAGAGATTTTCAGAATATTTTTAGTGTAGCGATTGACGAATATAATTACACAGATGTTTTTATAACAAATAAATATAAGGAAGTTGTTTTTTCTGTCAATTATGACAAGTTAGATATGTCACCTCTTGCCGTTGAGGGCTCATATATTGAAAAAGCTCTAGATGGAGAACAAAACTGGTCTAGCGTATTTAGAAATAGCTTTATAAATGATAACATTATGATTTTATCTACACCTATAGTTGGATATCAAGATGAAGCTAACCCTATAGGAGTGCTAAACATTGTTCTAAATCAAAATGAGATAAATAAGATAGTTCAAGCAGAAATAGAAAAAATTGGTAAAACAGCTCAGATTTATATTGTCGATGATAATGGAGTTCTATTGACTGATACACTTAAAAATAAATCTGAAGATATTAAAGCTCTTGACTTTGAAATTAAATCTAGTGCTGTAGAGAGTTTGAAAAAAAATTTAAGTGATGAAAAATATGATTTTTCTGAAACAAAAGCATATAAAAATTTTGAAGGCAAAAATGTCATAGGAACTGTTTCGATGGTGAATATGGGAGATGGATATAAAGGGCTTATAACAGAAATTCAAGAAAATGAAGGATTTTCTAAGCTTTATAAACTTAGAAATTACTTATTTTTTGTAGCATTAATAATAATACTAAGCTGTTTTTTAATAGCAATAATTTTATCAAAAACAATTAGTGTTCCAATTAGAAAAATAACAAAATGGAGCGATGAAATAGCTGAATTTAAGCTTGACTGTGATGAAACTGAAAAAGACAGTATGCGAAAAGACGAGGTAGGAGAATTACATAAAGCCATGATAAAAATAGTTAACAACTTTAAACAGATTATAAATCAAGTTAACACTTCTTCAAAATCCATATCTGAAGTTTCAATTACCTTAGACCAAAACTCTGTAACTTGTGAGCTTATGGCAAATGAAGTCGATAAATCTATAGATAATATAGCAATGGGATCAGATAAACAAGTTGAAAATTCAGTAGCATGTTTGAATGAAACTGAAACTTTGGGTGAGATTTTAGAAACACAAGAAGCTTATATAGAGTCCATGTATATGGAAACTAATCATGTAGCTACTAGAACTAGCAATGGGCTTCAAGTAATTGATGAGCTAGAAAAAATTAATGAATTATCAAAAGAAGCAAACAAGGATGTTTATGAAAAAATAACTAAAGCTACTGAAAGCTCATTGAAAATAGGAGAAGCAAGTAAAGTTATTATTGACATTGCTAGTAAAACAAATTTATTAGCTATAAATGCATCAATAGAAGCAGCAAGAGCTGGAGACGCTGGAAGAGGATTTGCTATTGTTGCGGAGGAAATTAGAATCTTATCTGAAAAATCCAAAGAGTCAATAAATACTATAAATGCTATTGTAAATGAAGTTAAAGAGAAAAACTCTCAAGCTGTTAATACCATAGATAGGCTTGTGGAAGTGTTTGAAAAGCAAAAAAATAGTGTAGAAGAGACTAAGAACACCTATGAACAAATTACAGATTCAATTTCTAAAGTTAAAAATCAGGCTAATAAGCTAAAGAATAGTACCCAGCTTATAAAGGAAGCAAGACAGGCTGTTGAAATTAATATAGAACTTCTTTCATGTATCAGTCAGGAAAACTCAGCTTCTACCCAGAAAGTTTCTGGCTCTGTTAAAAATCATGCTCAGGCAATAACAAAGATAGTTGAGACCTCTAATATATTAAATTCACTTTCAGGTGAGTTAAATCAAGCTGTTGAGGTTTTTGAGCTATAAAAATCAGATTAGGATTTAACATAATCTTTACCAAAAGTTTACCTTATCTAAACGAAAGACAAAATTTGAGGTGCTATAATTCAGTTGTAAAGACAAGTTAACAAAGTATGTAAAAAACATACTAAATAAAAAGATAAAATATTAGGAGGTTACTTAAACATGAAAAAATGGATGGCAGCATTACTAGCAATGGCTTTGATGGTGGGGACAGTTGGATGTGCAGGTACAAGTTCTGAGTCAGAAGGAACACAAGAAGAA
>CAZFTH010000019.1:0-15970 GCA_964521745.1 uncultured Peptostreptococcaceae bacterium | reverse complement strand
AAAAACTACCTTAAATAATAGTGTTATAACAAGGATTCCTAAAATCCCTCCATAAATCACTTCTCTTAAGGTGTGAATTCTCCCTTCTATTCTGCTCTGAGCTACTAATAAAGCTAGCATAAACGAAAGGGTTGCTACTAACGCATTTTCAGAAATATATCCTATTGATGTGGCTAGTGCAAAAGATAATGCTGCATGACCACTAACTACTCCACCTTGTACATGGCTTCCTTTAGGTGAAAGTGTTTTTCCTGCCACGACAAAAAGCAGAGTAATAATTATACCTATAATAGTCACATGGACATCTTGATTTTTTATCTTGATTAACAAAGATAAGGTAGAGGGATTTAATCTGTCAAAGAATACTAAATATGCTACCATAATAGAGTTTAGTGCAGAAATAAGTACTGCCCCAGCTGCTACATCCTTTGCTATCTTGGCAAGAGGACTATACTCTGTCGTTACTAAATCCACAGTTTTTTCTATGGCAGTGTTGAACATTTCTGACAAGATTACAAGTGAAATAGAAAAAAACACTGCTATAATTTCTATTCGGCTCAAGTTTAAAAAAAGAGTCAGAAATAACACCAATATTGCTATTGCATAGTGAATCTTCATATTTCTTTGGCTTTTTAGAGTATATATTATACCATCAATAGCATAGTTAAATGTTTTTATGAGGTTTGTGTTTTTTTCCAAGACATCTCCTCCTTGCTATCTATTAATGCCAAGAGCTTCTAGTACCTTATTTTGTTTTTCCATCATTAAGCCTTCTTCTTGTTTGGTCATATGATCATATCCTAAAAGATGAAACATAGAATGACAAACCAAAAATGCCATTTCCCTTTCAAATGAGTGTCCATATTCCTCTGCTTGTGAAAATGCTCTTTCTACTGATACCACAATATCCCCTAGTGCAACAGGAAAATTAGAAATGCTTGTGTTAATGTCAGAAAGCTCTTGCTTTTCATACATTGGAAATGAAAGCACATCTGTGGCTTTATCCATATTTCTATGTTTGCTATTTATCTCTTTAATAAGCTCATCAGTAGTGAAGGTAAGCGAAATCTCTACTTCCTTGGTAAATCCCTCAAGTTCTAGAGATTTTAGCATAACGCTCTCGAGCATTTTTAATAGATCATTTGCTGGAATGTAATTTGAATCATTTTCAAATAAAAGCTGAAGCATTTACTGTCCACCTCGCTTATTTTTGAAAGCATTTGATTTATTTGCTTGTTTTTCTTGCTCTTTAAAGGCCACCTTTTTTTCATGCTTTTCATAAGCTTTGATAATTCTTTGTACTAATTCATGTCTTACAACGTCTTTTTCGTTAAGCGCTGAAATGCCTATTCCTTTTACATCTTTTAGCACCTCTGTTGCATGAATTAAACCACTTTTCTTTACACCCGGCAAATCTATTTGGGTAACATCTCCTGTAACAACAGCTTTAGAGCCAAATCCAAGTCTTGTAAGGAACATCTTCATCTGCTCCTGAGTTGTATTTTGAGCCTCATCTAAAATTATAAAAGAGTTGTCTAAGGTTCTTCCTCTCATATAGGCAAGTGGAGCAACCTCAATCATACCTCTTTCCATATATTTTGCAAATTTGTCAGCTCCCATTATATCAAAAAGAGCATCGTACAAAGGTCTAAGGTACGGATCTACCTTGTCCTTTAAGTCTCCTGGTAAAAAGCCTAGGCTCTCACCTGCTTCTACTGCTGGTCTTGTAAGTATTATTCTGCTTATTTCTTCTCTTTTAAAAGCCATTACTGCCATAGCTACAGCTAAATATGTTTTTCCAGTTCCAGCTGGTCCAATACATACTGTGATATCATTATTTCTTATATTAGAGATATATTCCTTTTGACCTAGAGTTTTAGGTTTTATAGGATTTCCTTTTGCGGAAAGTACTATTACATCATCAGATAAATCCGATAGCTTTTCTTCAGATTTAGTGGACACCAAATCCATAGAATAATATATAGTCTGAGGACTTAGTTTTTCACCTTTTTGAACTAATTTAAACAAATCATGCATTAATCTTTCTGCATTTTCAACTTGAGTTTTATCACCTATAAGAACAACATTGCCATCTCTAAGCACAACGTGAATGCCAAATTGTTCTTCTATCATCTTTATATTTTTATCAAAATTTCCGAATAGCTCTCTTTGAAAAGCTTCATCGTGAATTTCAAGTTTTTTTTGCTCCAACAAACAATTTTCCTCCTTGGCGATTTATCTATTTAATCTAAGTTAATCAACTTATATTTTTCTTACTTGTACATTATAACATTATAGACCTTTGATTAACATAGTAAGCACTATAAGCTAATCTATTATATTTTAAAACACAAAAACTAATTCATAAAGTAATGTTTAAATCATAATTCTATCGGGTAGTAATATACAGGAATGATAAAAGTTAATTTTCTTTTCATAACAAATTCTTTATGTATTAAGGAAGTTGCTCATTACATTCAACATAATAATTTAAATTTAGGGGGTAATATAATGTCTATATTAGCAAACTACTTACAAACTGGTGATTGGAAAGGAGAAAAACACGTTCCTATTATCCATGTTCCAGAGTCTATTTCCGCAAATGAATTTACTGAAATTAAATTATCTATTGGCGATGCAATTGCACATCCAAATACTTTAGAACATCATATTTCATGGTTTAAACTTTTCTTTTTAGCTGATGGAGCAAAATTCCCTGTAGAGTTAGGAAACTATAATTTTATGGCACATGGAGAAGGAGAAATGCTTGCAGAGCCAGTTGCAATTGCAAAAGTTAAACTTCCCTCATCTGGAAAGTTAATCGCTCTTAGCTACTGTAATATTCATGGATTATGGGAAAATTCACTAGATGTAACTCTTGGATAATTCCATTCCTATTATAGCCATAAATTCAATTTTCGATTTACTTGATTTAAGTAAATTTTAACAAAAAGTAGGATTATAATCCTGCTTTTTGTGTTTTTTACTGTAAATTTATGCTATAATTATCTTATCATTAATTATAGGAGTGTGTTTATGTCAAATAATTTAGAAGTTGGTATGATAGTAGAAGGTAAAGTTGTACAATTAAAACCATTTGGAGCTTTTATTTCTCTTGCAGATAATAAAAGGGGATTAGTACATATTTCTCAGATTTCTCACGACTATATTAAAGAAGTGAGCGATGCTTTATCTGAAGGAGACACTGTCAAAGTTAAAATCATATCGATTGAGCCTGATTCTGGCAAGATTTCTCTATCTATTAAGGATGCAAATCCAAAACCAGTAGCAGATAAAGAACAGAGATTTTCAAGAGACAATAGAGAAAAATCAGACAGATTCGAAAGAAATGATAAACCTTCATTTAAAAAAGAACCTGAAAAATCATTAAACTTAGAAGATATGCTTAAAGAATGGACTAAACAATCAAACGATAGACAAACAGATATAAATAGAAGATTAAAAAGATAAAAATAAAGGAATCTAATTTAGATTCCTTTTAGTCTTTATATATAACTTCTCCACGCTCATGAATTGCAAAAATTTGAGTCTTTTCATTCTCTTTCATATGTTTTTTAAACTTATCTGTTATATCATATACATCTTGAAAATGCATAGGTATAAATATTTTTGGCTTTATATTATTAATAAAGTACTCACCTCCCATATAGTAAGAATTTTCCAATCTAGGGTCTACTGGAAAAAATGCAATATCTATATTTTTCTCAGTTATTTTTCCTATCTCCGACAAGTAAGCATTTTTAGCAAATTCTTTTTCTTCTAAGGTTTCCCCTTCCCAATGCCACCAATTTAAATCTCCAGCATGAAATATAATCTTGGATTCAGCTGATATTAAAAAAGATATGCCTTCATCAGTTGAACCATAAGTCTTTATATTAATATCTCCTAGGCTCAAGTTCTCATACTCATCCATGTAGAAAATATTTTCTAATTCATTTTTAGCTTTAACTTCTTTATAAAAAACATATCTTACATTATCTGCATTAAAAGTAAATATTTCTTTATCATAATGATCGTAATGTCCATGGGATACGAAAATAAATACATCTTTATCTTTTGGTATATCTGTATCCTTTAACTGTCCACAATCTTTGTATTTATTTTTTTTGCAGTTGTCTTTAAAATAATCAAATATAAATAGATTATTGTCAAGTTCAAGCATAAAACCACTATGAAACAAATATGTTATTTTCAATCATACTCCTCCTAACTTAAAATTTCCTAAGATTTCTAACACTAAGTGGTTTATCAATTATTTCCTTCATTATTACTGCCCTTTTCAAATCATTTTGATTTCTAAACAAATCTTTCTTTCTTGTTTTTCTAGTTGGCTCTAATATAGGATTAGAACTCGATTCTTTCCTCTTTATATATTCTTGATTTAATGATTTTCCTTCTGCACTTTCTGCAGTTATATCATAGTTTAGACTTTGCTTATTGTATAAAGTCTCATTTTTTTGCTTAACACTCTTATTTGACTGATTTATAACTTTTTCATTTTTATTTCTACTTTTATTTTTTATAGATTTTACTTTTTTTTCAAGTCCTTCAATATTTTCCTTAGATAACAAATCTTTAACCGGACCTTCTTTTATTTCATTCCAAACATCATGCATCCATTGATTATCATTTGGATTAGTTGTATCTTCTTTAGGTAAATTTTCAGATTCATTTTGACTATTTTTTTTCTTATTATCTTTTTTCTTTCCAGAAAAGAAAGAGGAAATTATAAAGAAAATAATCAGGCTTATTAAACCATCCATTTTGTCACCCCTTTTGATTAGAACAAGTAATATATAAATTTTATTATTCTAATCTTTTGTATCCTATAGAGAATATACTTGCCACAAAAGTATGCGACAAGTATATTAATAAATTACTTTTTATGTTTGTCCGATTCAGCATTTTCTTGATCTCTATCTTCGCTATTTGCTATAGATTCTCTCATCTGAGTATCTGCCATAACATTTTTCATATTATAATAATCCATTATTCCTAATTTACCTTGCTTAAAAGCCTCTGCTATAGCAAGAGGAACTTCAGATTCAGATTCAACAAGTTTCGCTTGCATCTGAACTACCGTAGCTTTCATCTCTTGTTCTTGAGCTATAGCCATTGCCCTTCTTTCTTCCGCTTTAGCTTGGGCTATCTTTTTATCAGCCTCTGCTTGGTCGGTTTGAAGTTGAGCTCCTATATTTCTACCGATATCTATATCCGCAATATCAATAGATAGTATTTCAAATGCAGTCCCAGAATCGAGTCCCTTATCAAGAACTGTTTTAGATATCTTATCAGGATTTTCCAAAACTTCTTTATGATTAGTAGAACTACCAACTGTAGTTACTACACCTTCACCTACTCTAGCAATGATAGTTTCTTCTCCTGCTCCACCGACAAGTCTTTCAATATTAGCTCTAACTGTTACTCTTGCTTTTACCTTTACTTCTATACCATCTTTTGCAACAGCTGAAATAATAGGAGTTTCTATTACTTTTGGATTAACAGAAACCTGAACAGCTTCAAGAACATCTCTTCCCGCTAAGTCAATAGCTGCTGCTTGCTCAAATTCTAAGTTTATATTTGCTCTTTGAGCTGCAATAAGCGCATCTACAACAGAGTTAACATCTCCACCCGCTAGATAATGTGCTTCAAGCTTATCAATAGACAAATTTAATCCAGCCTTTGTTGCTTTTATCATAGGATTTACTATCTTGATAGGTTGAACTCTTCTAAACCTCATCCCTACAAGAGTCATAATAGATACCTTTACCCCAGAAAATAGTGCCGTAACCCATAAACCAAGTGGAACAAAACTTAAAAACAAGGATAATAAAAATATTATTAAAACAAATATTACGACAATTGAAATTAATGGTGCTAAATCCATTTTATTCACCTTCCTTTTCTTTTACTTTTAGTCTACTACCTTCTACACTTAATACTACCACAAATTTATCTTTTTCAATATACCTGCCTTCAGAAATAGCATCTAACATTTTACCATTTATCTCAACTTTACCTGAAGGTCTTAAATAAGTTAGAGTTCTAGCTGTCATCCCTACATAAGTTGTATCTTCTTTAGAGGAAACAAATCCGTTTTCTTTATCTAAATTAGTACCTAAAAAAAGAGTTTTGGATAAATTTCTCTTTGGAAGATATTTTATTATCAAGGCTATAATTACTGTTGTCGTAACTAAAGCTATCACTATGGATATAATAGCTTGATTAATTGTTGTTGATGCCATAATTATACTTCCTAGTATCCCAGCAAGCCCAGCGACTCCAAATATACCAAATCCAGGCATAAATATTTCTACTAATAAAAGTATTATACCTAACAAAAATACAATTATTGCAAATGATGTAGTACTTCCAGATATAATTGAACCAGCAAAAAATAATGAAAATCCAACAATAGAAAAGAATCCTCCAAACCCAAATCCAGGAGTAATCACTTCAACAACTAGACCCACAAAACCCATAGTAAGCAAGAGCTGACTTATAAGAGATGATGAAATAAAAGCAATGATATTATCAGAAAGTTTTCTATCTGTAATAATCTCACTTGCAGCACTTAGACCTAAATCATCATATATTTCCTGCCTTGAGTTCATAGTTCCATCTGAAAACCCTAGCTCTAAAGCCTTATTATTTGTTAGGTTTAGCAATTTGTCTTTTTTTACCAAATCATCAATTTCTATAGATGCATCCGCCATTGATGACACAAGTTTTGGATCTCTTCCTCTTTTTTCTGCAGTTGTTTCAAGAAGCGATTTCCAGTATGACAGTGTTTTTTCTGTATTAGGTATAGGTTCTGCTGAGCCTATTGTCGATGCAGGAGCCATATACAGCGAGTTTGCAGATATACTAAGTAAAACACCTGCTGATTCAGCCTTTGTATTAACATAAGCTGCTGTTTTAACTTTTGATTTTAATATTTCTTGGCTAATTCTTTCAGCTGAATCTATTCGCCCTCCCAAAGTATCTACTTCAAATAAAATTAAATCCGCATTTTTATTATTTGCATCTTTAATATTTTCCCTTACATAATTTAGCATACCAGGATTAACCTCTCCTTTTATCTCTATTACATAAATATTTTCAGAGGCACTATAGCTGCTACTAGAAATAATTGCAAATAAAAGAGCAAACATCAACAAAATCCTTTTCATAATACACCTCCTCTTGTTCATATATTATTAAACTGCTTTTATTATTATAAGTATATACCATTTAAACTGTTAATTTATTACAATCTAAATACAATAATAAGCAATTTATTTATATGATAAACAAAAAATATAAGACCGGTTAAAGTAATTTATATACTATAACCGGTCTCATATTGAAACTTTAATACCATCCGTATTGTTTAAAAAACATTGATTCATTAACTACCTCTTTAATTTTATTCTTTTGGGTGAAAAACATTTCTAAAATGGTTCTCAAGCAAAACTTCTAAAATTCTTTCTTTTTACTATTTTCTTAATAAAACTTTTTTGAAACATCTTTAAAACTTAAAACTAATTTGAAAACTAAAACTTTTAAATCTTACTTCTTAAACTTGTTTCATTGGTTTTCTTTGTTTCTAAATTGTTTCATCGTAAAACTCTTAAAACTTTTTTAAATCTCTTACAATTTTAAAGGTCTTTAATCTTAAAAATTGTAAATAAAACATCGTACATTTAAATCTTAAATCTTAAATCTTTGTTTCTAAAAAATTGATTTAAATCTTCCAAAATCCTAAATTCTCAATACTTACACTTCAAACCTAAAACCATACTTTAAAGATTTAAATCTGATTCCTACTTATATAACTATACCGTAGTATAAATTATATATTTAGAAATTTTAAAACTGAGTTAAACAATACGGTGTAATAAAGTTTCTGTATTTAAAGAAGGAAGTTTATCCTTCTTATTTTATATTTACCATTTAAATATTATTTTAAACATTAATTTATAAAATTTTTGTAATTTTTTTTAAATTAAAAATTGCTATAATGAATATATAATTAAATGCAAATACAAATGGAGGTTACAAACATGAAATCTTTTTCAAAAATATTAGGTTTTTTTCTAATTGCACTAGGTATACTATTATTTTTAAATAGCCTAGGCTATATAGACCATACCCCTTGGCAACTAATCAAACTTTACTGGCCTATACTTCTTATATACTTTGGAATAGAGGGCCTGCTCTGCCCTACTTCATCAAAAAATACTATCTTCAATTCAATTATATGTCTATCTGGATTAGTTGTTTTAGGAAATAACTTAAATTTATTCAGATTTAATTTATTTATGTTCATCAATAAATTTTGGCCTGTCTTATTAATTGTTCTAGGTGTGAACTTGCTTATCAAACCTAACAAAAATTGAAGCAATAAACGCTCCTGCGGAAAAAATAAGTATTATTAAAAAAGCTTTTTCTGCAGGTACTCCTCTTTGGAGATTAAAAGCTATTAGAAAATTTATTAAACCACTACCTATAAACTCCATAGTATTTACTACAGAAGTAGCAACTCCAGCGTTTTCTATTTTATTTGCATCTTTTGAAGCCGTAAAAGCTAAAATATGAACCATAATAGCAATTCCCATAAGAAAAAATATTATTGGTATTTGAACTACTGGCGGTTTACCTGATTTAATAACTAAAAAATAAAACCAGAGTAAAAAATAAACTCCTGTAAAAAACAGTAAACTTTTTTTATAATCTCCTTTCAAAATTCTATCTGAAATAGACATTACTGGCGAACCAACAATAAATCCAAATGTAAAAAATACAACATAGCCTGAAGCTACTATCTTAGTCATATCATATACATTAGTCAAATAATTCACTGCCCATAAACCCATAATAGAAGTCATAGTAGATATAAAAAAGAATATTATAAACATAGAAGGATAAGTTCCTCTAGTTGTCATAACTTCTTTAATTGCTGCAAAAAACCCTCTAGCTTTATGTATATTGCTAACATCTAAGTCTTCTTCACTAATCTTTTTTTCTCTGACAAAAAATAAAACCAAAATAAGACCAAGTAAACTAAATACTGATATAATATACAAAGTGTTCTGTGCTCCTATAAATTTTATCAATACAGCTAAGGGCAAAGTACCTGCAAACATTCCTAAATTTGAAATAAAAGACATAAGTGCTGAAAGTTGAGAAAAGTATATAGGTTTAAACCATAAAGCCTGCACTTTCATAATCGAAATTATAACTACCGAAGTTCCTGCTCCTATTAAGAATCTCGCTAACCAGGCAATATTATAATTACTTGTCATACTGAATAATATCGATCCAATTAAAGTCAATAAACCTCCCCATATATTTAAAGTTCTAACACCTACTTTATCTATCAATAGACCAGATGGAATCTGAAAAAAAGCATATCCATAAAATGCAGCTGAAGTCAAAAATGACAACTGCCCTATGTCCATTGCAAATTTTTGCATCAAATAATCTGGCATTACTCCTATATAGAGTCTTTGTATAAACACCAAAATCATATTAAGAACTAGAGCTGCCCAGACTATTATTCCTTCTTTATTAGATATTAGTCTTTGCTTTATTGAAAGCATCGAATTAACATGCATTTTACTAGTTTCACTCACTGGGTCATCACCTTCTACCTTAATATATTTTTTATATAAAAAAGAGGCCAAAGGCCTCTTAGTATGTGTTAATTAAGAAATTTCTTAGCTATTTCATTGATTCTTTTTCCATCGGCTTTACCTTGCACTTTTGGCATTGTTAAGCCCATGATTTTGCCCATGTCTTTCATTGTTGATGCGCCAATTTGATTGATTATTTCTTTAATAATAAACTCCAGCTCATCATCTGTAAGCTGTTTTGGAAGATACTGCATAAGAATATCAATTTCTTGCTCTGTCTGCAGAATTAAATCTTCTCTTTGCGCTTTTTTAAATTCTTCAAGTGCATCTTTTCTCTGTTTAACTTGTTTTGTTATAATTGCTAAAACATCTTCATCAGAGAGTTCGACTCTTTCATCCACTTCCTTTTGTTTTACTGCAGAACGAATAAGGGTAACTACTGACTTTCTTACTTGTTCTTTATTTTTCATGGATTCTTTAAGGTCATCCATAAGTTTGTCCTTAAGAGTCATAACATTCACCTCTATTATTTTTTCTTCTTCCTCGCTGCCTCAGCTTTTTTCTTTCTCTTAACACTCGGCTTGTCATAATGCTCTCTTTTTCTAACTTCAGACATTACACCTGAAAGAGCACACTGACGCTTAAATCTCTTAAGAGCGCTGTCTAGTGATTCATTCTCTTTAACTTTTATTTCTGTTGCCATTTCCTTATCCCTCCCCTCCATTACTAACACTTTACGATAATATGGAGTTGTCAATCTATTTATTGGCTGGGCATTGATACTAAATCATTATAAACTGAAATCGGTATTATTTCAAGAGTTTTTTAACCTGGAGGCCACTGAAGATTCCTTCCCCCTAATAAATGAAAATGTAAATGGAATACTGTCTGCCCTCCATCTGCATTACAATTGTTGACAATTCTAAAACCAGACTCAGCAATGCCTTCATCTTTAGCAATTTTAGATGCTACGTTTAACATCTTTTGACCTAAATTACTAGATTCATCTAATTCTAAAATATTAGCCACATGTAATTTTGGAACAATGACTATATGAACAGGTGCTTCAGGAGCTATATCTCTAAAAGCTAATATTTCATCGTCTTCATATACTTTATTTGATGGGATATCGCCATTTACTATTGAGCAAAAAATACAATCTGACATTATTAACACCCCCTAGCTAAACTTATTTATTTATTTTATTATACCTTATTAATTCAAATTTTCATAATATTAAATCTTAATTTTGTATAATTTTACCAAATAGTTTTTTATTTTCTATTTTTTCAAGCCTAACTAAGGCTATCTCACCTATAATGTCTACATCTGAATGAGCATAAACTTTTATATAGTTTTTTGTATGACCTTCGTAGATACCATTATTACAAGTCTCAAAAAGCACTTCTACTTCTTTATCCACAAAACCCTTTTCAAAATCATATTTATTCTTATCTGCCAATTTAATAAGAATTTCACTTCTTCTGTTTTTTAACTCAGGCTTGACTTGCTCATTCATAACTGCAGCTTTAGTTCCTTCTCTTGGTGAATACTTAAATATATGCATTTCATATAACTTCATTTCTTTTAGATACAGCCTTGTTTCTTCAAATTCCATTTCCGTTTCTCCTGGAAAGCCAACTATTATATCCGTAGTAATCGCAGCATCAGGATAAATTTTTCTAATTTTATCTACAGCCGATTTATATTCAGCTTTATCATAGCGTCTGTTCATTCTCTCAAGCACACTATCACTTCCACTTTGAAGAGATAAATGAAAATGCGGACAGAATTTATCAATTTCTTTAAGCTCACTTAAAAAATCATCGGTAATAATAAGAGGCTCCACTGAGCTAGTTCTTATTCTATGTATCCCATCTATATCATTAATTGCTTTTATTACATCTATTAGCCTTATATCACCCAAATCCTTGCCATAAGAAGCTACATGGATTCCTGTTAATACAACTTCCTTATATCCATTTTTCGCAAGAGATTTCACCTCAGAAATTATATCGTTAATCGGCCTACTTCTTACTGGACCTCTTGTGTATGGAATAATACAATAACTACAAAATCTATCACAGCCCTCTTGAATTTTCAAAAATGCTCTAGTCTTTCCATAAGTCTCTTCTATAGAAAGAGCTTCAAATACTCTTTGCTTCATTATATCTTCTACTTCGATAACATGATCCTTCACATCTAGCTTTTCTACTTCTGTAACTATCTTGTTTCTATCACTAGTTCCCATGACAAGATTAACGCCCTCGATAGCGATTACTTCATCAGGTGATTTTTGAGAATAACACCCTACAACAGCAATTATTGCATTTTCATTATGTTTTTTTGCTCTTCTAATCATTTGTCTTGATTTTTTATCTGACATAGAGGTTACTGTACAAGTATTAATCACATATACATCTGCAAAATTTTCAAAATCCGTTACTTCGTACCCTACATCTCTAAAAAGATGCTCCATTGCATCTGTCTCATACTGATTAACTTTACAACCAAGCGTAAAAAATGCTACTTGCTTATGTCTTTGATATCTATTATAAAATTCCTCTGCAAACAAGGACAATTCCACTTTAGGTTTTAACATAATCTTCCTCCTATTAATGATTCAAGAAAAAATTCTATCATAAAAAACAAGATAAAAAAAGTATATTATAAAAATTTAAAAAGTAAAAATGCTTTTAAAGTCTAAGGTCTAATTAAGATAGACTGGGAACTTTAAAAGCATCATTAATTTTAAAAAATTATTGTGAATATAATAAGGTTTCCTATTTCTATAAACAATCTACCTCGCTATAACGAATGAGGTTTTTGCTATATTTATATATTTTCAGCTTCATATGCTATTATAGCACTAGCAACAACTGCTGCTGTTTCTGTTCTAAGTATTCTAGCACCTAAAGTCAGCACCTTACATCCATTTAATTCTAGTAATTCTATTTCCTCGGGAGTTATTCCACCTTCAGGTCCTACTATTACTCCAATACTTTCTATGTCTGATAAATCTAGTGAAGCAAAGTACGATTTCAAATTATTTTCTTCTTCACACTCATAAAAAACAATATTTATGGTATTGCTTTTTAATTCCTTGACAAGTTCTTTAAAAGTCATGGGTCTTTCTATCTTAGGTATGTGATTTCTTTTGCTTTGCTTGGCTGCCTCATAAATAATCCTTTGAAGCCTTGCAATTTTTTTATCTTCTTTTTCTTCTTTTATGGAGCTAACGCAGCGCTTAAATTCAACAGGGGTAATAGAATATACTCCTATTTCTGTTAGCTTTTGAGCGATTAAATCCAGTTTTTGACCCTTAGGAACTCCTTGGTATACTTTAATCTGAACTCCTAGTTCTCTTTTTACAGCCACTTCTTCAATCACCTTATATTCAACACTATCTTTTGAAATGGCAATAATTTCACATAGATATTCTTTTTCGTTAGAATCTACAATCTCTATTATATCTTTTACTCTAAGTCTTAATACTTTGGATATATGCTTTACATCCTCCTGATTGTCTATAAAAGTTGATTGAGATATTTCCTGTCTTATAAAAAATCTATCCATTTTAAATCACCTATTAAGCTTTAGCTGTAATACAAGCCCATTCGCCCTGTGTATTAACTTCTAGAATTTTAAAACCCCTATCTTCAATTGCCTGCTTAACTTCATCTAACCTAGGCATAATTATCCCTGATGAAATAAAAATTCCATTTTTTTTCATATAGTTTGCTACTTCATCAGCTAGTTTTATGACAATATCAGCAATTATATTGGCAACTACTATATCTGCTTTCTCAGTTACTACATCCATTAAATTTCCATGCTTAATTTCTACAAAACCTGTAAGACTATTTTGTTCTATATTTTCTTTTGATACTTTAACAGCTACAGGATCTAAATCTACCCCTAAAACTCTGTCTGCTCCTAATTTAGCTGCAGCTATAGACAAAATCCCACTGCCGCATCCTATATCTAATACGCTACAATTTGAATTTATATGTCTTTCTAATGCTTGGATGCACATATTCGTTGTTTCATGTGTACCTGTTCCAAAAGCCATACCTGGATCAAGTTCAATTACAAGTTCATTAAGTTTTGCATTATATTCTTCCCATGTTGGTTTGATTACTATCTTTTCAGACACTTTAACTGGTTTATAATACTGCTTCCATGCATTTTCCCAATCTTGTTGATTAACTTCTTCAAGCTCAACTATACCATCACCTATATTGATTCCAAAGTTAGTAAGGTTATTGACACTTTCTCTTATAGATTCTATTTTCGCCAAAACATTCTCTTCTTCAGAAAGATAAGCTTTAACTATAGCTCCTTCATAGCCATTAAAAAACACTTCTTCTTCTATATAGTCCCAAGAAAGCTCATCTTTTTGCTGATATAAAAAATCATTTGGATCCTCAATTACAACTCCTTGTGCACCTATTTCATAAAAAATATTTGCAACTGCTTCCACAGCTTCCGTTGTAGTCTTTACTTTAATTTCAGTCCACTTCATTTTTTCCCTCCTGAAAATGTCTGGCATAAAAATTATTATTTAAAAATATCTCTAACCTTATCAAAAAAATTCTTACTCTGTTCATTTACTCCAGTTCCAGTTTCTTTAGCAAATTCTCTAAGCAAATCTTTTTGTTTTTCTGATAATTTCTTAGGAACTTCTACAGTCACCTTAACTATTTGATCTCCTCTTTGGCTTGTTCTTAGATGTGGAATACCTTTCCCTCTTAACCTAAACATCGTTCCTGTTTGAGTTCCTTCAGGTATTTTATATTTTACCTTCCCATCTAAAGTTGGAACTTCTACCTCATCTCCAAGTGCTGCTTGCACAAAAGTTATCGGCATCTCTAAATAAACATTGTATCCTTCTCTTTCAAATAATTTATGAGGTATTACATTTATTATTATATAAAGATCTCCTCTAGGACCCCCTTTATGACCTAGTTGCCCTTCTCCAGACATTTTAATAGTAGCTCCATCATCTACTCCTGCTGGAATTTTCACATTAATTTTCTTAGCTTTTTTAACTCTACCTTGTCCATTACAAGTTTCACATTTATGTTCTATTATAGTTCCAGCTCCATGACAAGTTGGGCATGTTGCAACATTAATCATATTCCCAAATGGAGTTCTCGTAGTTTGTTTTACCTCACCCGTTCCATTACATGTAGTACAAGTTTTTGTACTTGTTCCTGGCTTTGCACCACTTCCATGACAAGTTTCACACTGTTCTTCTCTTTGGATTGATATTTCTCTTTCGATTCCAAAAGCTGCTTCCTCAAATTTAAGCTCCATTCGAAGCCTCATATCAGCACCTTTTCTAGGTCCAGTTTTTCTTGAGCTTCTTCCTGCACCTCCAAAACCACCTCCAAAAATATCTCCAAACATATCGCCAAATATATCTTCAAATCCTCCAAAGCCTTGTCCTCCAGAGAAGCCCCCTTGTCCAAAGCCCCCACCTGAGAATCCTGCATGACCGAATTGGTCATAAGTTCTTCTTTTTTGAGGATCTGATAGAATTTCATATGCCTCGTTTACTTCTTTAAAATGTTCTTCTGAGTCTTTATCTCCTTGATTTTTGTCAGGATGATATTTCATAGCCATTTTTCTATATGCTTTTTTTATTTCTTGTTCTGATGCATCTTTCGAGATACCAAGCACTTCATAATAATCACGTTTTTCCACACTTTCACCGCCTATTAATCACTGATTTATATTTAAATTTAAACTAATTTATGTTTAAGCTACAAAATTATAGCTTGCAATATTGCAAGCTATAATTTATTTTGTCTGCTATTTAGTCTAAACTTTTTATTTGTCTTCGTCAACCACTTCATAATCAGCATCAACTACATCGTCACCAGCCTGAGATTCTTGCTCTGCTCCTTGCTGAGCTTGAGCTTCTGCCTGCGCTTGTTCGTACATTTTTTGAGAAATAGGGTGAATTGCTTGCATAACCTTATCAATTTCAGCTTTTATTTGCTCTCCAGTTGCATCAGCATTATCTTTCACTTCTTTTAATTTAGAAACAGCTGCCTCAACTGATTCTTTTTCTGATGCAGAAATCTTATCTCCCATTTCACTGATTGTTTTTTCAGTTTGATAAATTGTTGATTCTGCTTGATTAAGCGCTTCCATTTTTTCTTTTTTCTTTTTATCTTCCTCTGCGTGAAGTTCTGCTTCTTTTACTTTTTTATCTATCTCATCTTCTGAAAGATTAGTACTTGATGTAATAGTTATTTTTTGTTCTTTACCAGTTCCTAAATCTT
Organism: uncultured Peptostreptococcaceae bacterium; assembly: GCA_964521745.1. GTDB lineage: Bacteria > Bacillota > Clostridia > Peptostreptococcales > Filifactoraceae > Acetoanaerobium. Next base: position 39 of record CAZFTH010000019.1, on the reverse strand, counting down.
TTGCTCCTACATGAACTATACCATTTGAATCTATATCAA
>CAZFTH010000018.1:0-16142 GCA_964521745.1 uncultured Peptostreptococcaceae bacterium | reverse complement strand
CATATTGAAAGAACTAAAGTTCTGGTTCATATAGTTGACATTTCAGGAATTGAAGGAAGAGATCCTTTAGATGATTTTGAAAAAATCAATACAGAACTAAAAAAATATAATGAAAAATTATCATCTAGACCTCAAATAGTTGTTGCTAATAAGATGGATATTTTAGATGATATTGATATATATAACAATTTTAAGGCAGAATTAGAAAATATGGGATACAAGGTTTATAGCATGTCTGCTGCTACTCTAAGCGGAGTAGATGAAATTTTAAATACTATTTCACAAATTCTAAAAGATGCAGAAGAAGTAGATTTATTTGATGAAGAAGATATTTACGATGAAACTAAGGTTATTTCTCAGAACATTGATGAAATTAAAGTCTATAAAGAGAGTGATATTTTTATAGTAGAAGGTAATAGACTTGAAAAATTATTATATTCAGTAGATTTTGAAGACATGGAATCTATAAGATACTTTCAAAATATCATGGAAAAAACTGGAGTATTTGATAAGCTTCGTTCTATTGGAGTTCAGGATGGAGATACCGTAAGAATTTATGATTTAGAGTTTGAATATTATGAGTAGGTGATGAAATGCTAAAAGGAAAACAAAGAGCGTATTTAAAATCTTTGGCAAATAACTTAGAAGTAATGTCTCATATTGGAAAAGAAGGCATTACGGATTCTGTCAAGGCTTCTATAGAGGAAGCACTTGAAAAAAGAGAAATATTAAAAATAAGAATATTAGAAAATTCTGGACTAGATACAAAAGATACAGCGAATACATTAGCACAAGAAATTAATGCTGAGTTTGTACAAGCTATAGGCTTTACATTTACACTCTACAAGAAGTCAAAAAGCAATCCTAAAATTAAGATTCCTAAATAAATTATAAGATTTTTGTTAAGAAAAATATATTTGACTTCATAAAAACTACCCGTACGGGTAGTTTTTATTGTAACTTACATTAGGATTCCGTGTTCTAGTAGTAAAGGTTGGTAAATTAAGATAATTAATGTATAATATATGAGTTGATACCAATTATATTAATAATATAGGAGTAATATAATGGACTATAAGAAAATAGGTATAATGGGTGGAACTTTTGATCCTATTCATAATGGGCACTTGTTTATAGCTGAAAAAGTAAGGATAAAATATAATCTTGATATGGTTATATTTATACCGTCAGGAAAGCCACCCCATAAAGAATATATGAGAATTTCAGATTCCATTCACAGATATAATATGGTTAATTTAGCTATTGCTAGTAATGAATATTTCTTTTCATCTTTAATTGAAATTGATAGAAAAGGAGATACATATACAATTGACACTTTAAAAGAGCTAAAACGTTTATATGTTAATTGTAAGTTGTATTTTATAGTAGGATATGACACTATAGAAACAATTCATACTTGGAAGAATTATGATGAATTATCTAAATATACTAATTTTGTTGTAGTTTCTAGAAAAACGCAAGGTTCTGGCAAACTTAATAATTTGAATTCTAACTTTCTTGAAAAAGTAGATTTTTTTGAAACTCCTGCAATTGATATTTCGTCGACAGAAATTAGACAATATATTTATGATAATAAAAGTATAACGTATATGGTTGATTATTTAGTAGAAAGTTATATACATAAACATAATCTTTATAAAACAAGGTGAATTATGAATAAAATATTAAAAGAATTAGAAAAAAAATTAAGTAAAAAAAGATTTGAGCATATACAAGGAGTAATTGAATCAGCTGAATATTTATCTGAAAAGTTTTTAGTTCCTAAGAAAAAAGCAAAAATAGCAGCTTTATTTCATGATTATTCTAAAGAAATGACTAGAAAAGAAATGATAGATTATTCTAAAATGAACTCACTTGTTTTTGACGAGATTGAATATGGAAATAAGGAATTGATGCATGGTAAAATAGCAAAACATATAGCACAATCACAATTTCTTATTAGTGATCTAGACATATTAAATGCTATTGAATTTCATACTACAGGTAGGAATAAAATGAGTGAACTTGAAAGAATTATTTGTTTGGCTGATTATATAGAGAAAAATAGAAATTATCCAGGAGTAGATGAAATAAGAAGATTGTCAGAGATAGATTATAATTTAGCTTTATTAAAAGCTTTTGATGGCACGATAATATATTTAATTAGCAAAAATGAAACTATACATATTAGAACAATTGAAGCTAGAAATTATCTTTTAAAGATTCTAAGCGAGAAAGGAGCCTGATATGAAACATTTTTTTAAAATCTTTATAAGTTTTTTTATGATTTTCACTTTAACATTCGGGGCTGGATTCTACTTTTATTTTGAAAAAGATGAAGTTGAGAAAACTGTAGAAACAATTGAAAAAACTGAAGAATTAGACACTAAAATAAAAAAAGAAAGAATTAACATTCTTATGTTGGGGATAGATGCATTAAATGGTAAGTATGAAGCTAATACATCAAGAACCGATACAATGATGTTATTAAGTATTGAGCCTAAAACTAACACAGCTTTTATTTTATCTATACCAAGAGACAGTAGAGTAAAAATAAGGGGAAGGCAAGGAATGGACAAGATTAATCATGCTCATGCTTACGGTGGCGTTGATTTAGCTCTTAAAACAACTAAAGATTTATTACAAATCCCAATTCATCATTATGTGAGAGTTGATTATCAAGCTCTTTTTAAAACTATTGATGATATCGGTGGAGTGGAGATTGATGTGCCGATGAATATGAAATATTCTGATCCATATGCTACTCCACCGCTTAAAATTGATTTAAAAAAAGGAAGGCAGATTTTAGATGGCCAAAAATCAATGGAATATTTACGTTTTAGAAAAGGTTATGCAAATCAAGATTTAGGAAGGATTAATGCTCAACAAGAATTCATTCAGGCTGTAATAGAAAAAGTAATGTCTCCAGCATCTATTATGAGAGTTCCTCAGTATATAGAAACTTTATTTATGTACGTAGATACTGATATGAGTAAAAAAGACATGTTAGACTTAGCTAAGGATGGTTTGAAAATAAAACCGGCAGAGATTCAAAAGGCTGTTGTTCCCGGTGATTCTGCTACAATTAGTGGTATTTCTTATTATAAGATAGATGAAGACGCATTAAAAGCTGATTTAGAGTTTTTAATGTCAGGGAATTATCCTGAAATTTTAAAAGAAAATAGTATTAATATTAAAAATGATTTAGAAAAAGTATCAGTTACTAATTCATCCTTAACTAATAATAAGAATGCTCAAATAGTTATTTTGAATGGTTCAGGTAAAAATGGAGTTGCTACTAGGGCATCAGATCTTTTGAAAATAGAAAATGTATTTGTTTATAAGACTGGAAATGCAGACAATTTTTCCTATGATGAAACTATTATTTATTATAAGGAAAATAAAATATTAGCTAGTTCTATAAAAAAAATTTTAGGTAAAGGAAAAGTTGTTAAAGAAACAAAACAGTATCAAAATGGAGAAGCAGACATATTAATTGTTGTAGGAAAAGATTTTTAGAGGAGGAATTATATGATTATTGAAGAGGGAATAAAACTAGTTTATAAAGCAATTGATGATAAGCAAGGCGAAGATATAAAAATATTAAAAATTGGTAATATTTCATCGCTTGCAGATTATTTTATTATTACAAGTGCATCAAATGAAAGACAAGTTAAATCAATAACTGATAATATTGAAAAGGAACTTGAAGAGCATGATATTTTCGTAAGAGCTAAAGAAGGAACTTCTAGCTCGAACTGGATACTTTTAGATTATGGAGATTACATTATACATGTATTTAAGTCAGAAGATAGAAAATTTTATAATTTGGAGCGCCTATGGAAAGATGCTGAAGAAATAGATTTAGAAAAATTATAAAAGAAAATTTAATAGAGGTGTGTATATGAAGAAAATTAGTGTTTTTGATATAATTGGACCGATAATGATAGGACCTTCTAGCTCCCATACTGCAGGAGCTTTAAGAATTTCTTTGATTGCATATAAAATATTCAAAGGGAAAATAAATGAAGTGAAGTTTACTCTTTTTGGTTCATTTGCTAAGACTTATAAAGGGCATGGAACTGATAGAGCCTTACTAGGTGGAATAATGGGTTTTGATACTGACGATGACAGAATTAGAAATTCATTTGAAGTAGCGGATAATAATAATTTGAAATATTCCTTCGTTGAAGGAGAAACTACACCTGAGATGCATCCAAATACAGTTAGAATTGATATTCTAGGTGAGGATTCTTCTATGAGTTTAGTTGGAGAATCAATTGGAGGAGGTAGTGTATTAGTAAGACAGATAAATGGTATAGATGTTAAATTTACTGGAGAATATACTACTATAATGGTTCAACAAATTGATAAGCCAGGAGTAGTTGCTCATATAACAAAAGTTTTAAGTGAAAATAATATTAACATTGCTTTTATGAGTTTGTTCAGAGAATCTTTGGGAGAGAAAGCTTTTACTATGCTCGAAATTGATGAAAAGGTATCTGAAGGTATATTGCTTAAATTGAAGGAACATGAGTATATAATTGATACTTTTTTAATTTCTATATAATTAAGGATTTTTTACAGAGGAGAGATTGTATGAAATTTAATAATGGAAAAGAATTATTGGATTTATGTAAAGACGATCTAATGATTTCAGATATTATGATAAAGTTAGAGATGAATAATTATGATAAAAAAGAAGATGAAGTCATAACTCAAATGCATAAATCCTATATTATAATGAAAAATGCCGTTCATAAATCTTTAACAGAAGATATTAAATCAATGGGTGGATTAATTGGCGGTGAAGCAAAAAAACTTTTAAGACAAATTGAAAACAAAAAAAATATAAGTGGATTAACAACATCAAAAGCTATGGCTTATGCTATGGGGGTATTGGAGGTTAATGCTTCTATGGGACTTATAGTTGCAGCTCCAACTGCTGGTTCGTGTGGGATTATACCAGGTGTTTTAACTGCAATTCAAGAAGCACATGAATTTACAGATGAAGAAATGACAAAAGCATTGTTTACAGCTGCTGGAGTAGGAATGATTGTAACTATGAATGCAACTGTTGCTGGTGCTGAAGGTGGTTGTCAAGCAGAAACTGGCAGCGCAGCTGCTATGGCATCTGCCGCTGTATGTGAACTTATGGGAGGGACACCCAAGCAGTGTCTAGATGCAGCTGCAATATGTATGAAAAATATTATGGGATTAATATGTGATCCTATAGCTGGGTTGGTGGAAGCTCCTTGCCAAAAAAGAAATGCTATCGGTGCTACAAATGCTTTAATTAGTGCTGAAATGACATTAGCTGGAATAGATAGCATTATTCCTTTCGATGAAGTTGTTGAGTCTATGTATAAAGTAGGTAGAAGCATGCCTGTAGAACTTAGGGAAACTGCTCTAGGAGGAGTAGCTGCAACTGCTACTGGTTGTAATTTATGTTCAAAAATTTATAACTAAAAATAAAAACACTTCTAATATTAGAAGTGTTTTTATTTTTAGTTATAAATTTACTTTTTCGTAGTCATGAGAATATTTTTGAACTTTCTCTAAAACATCTTTGTCATAGATGCTAGCAGAAATCAAAATTTCAAACTCATGTTTTTTAGATAGTTTATCAATGCCGTCAATAAATGATATGAGGTCAGAAGATAATGGATTAATTATCTTATCTAGGCCATCGATATAGATTTTTTCTATATCATAATTTTCACTAACTAGTCCACAAATAAAACCATAAATTGAAGAAAAACTATCAAGATTAAAATCTTGGGTGGAGATAAATCGAATATCTCGATGAAGTTGATGCATGTGTTTGCTACTTGATTCAATATAAACTAATTCGCCTTTTACTAACTCAACTGATTCATTTGCCATTTGAATCATTGCTTTTGTCTTTCCACTACCAGCCTCACCGATTAATAATTTTACCATTGGAATTACCTCCTTGTAAAATTGGTTAAATTTTTAAAATATTGTGCTTATATATATTAAACCAAAAAAACAAAGAAAATAAAAGAGTTAATATAATTTACGGTAAGTTTTTCTTTTTAATCTTTTTTTTCTTTTACAATAAACACGATATCTGATGTATAAAAAGATAAAAAATAAAAAAGAAATAAATATTAATAAATATTTTAATAATATAGTAAAATTAGCCGAGATAACATTAAATATATAATTAAAATTAAATATAGATTCCACATTACCTAAAGCAAATAAAGTTAGTTCTTTTGTTGAAGTCTCGTTTGCGATAATAAGTTTTCCAACAATATCACCTTTTTGTATAGGAAGTTTAAGTTCGTTTAAAATAACTTTTGTATTATAAATTGGTAATTTTGTTTTTAAGTATGGAACTATAAAATTATCTTTTGTTCCGTATTTCAAATTACCTTGGACAGTATACTTAAAAGTTTGTGTACCTATTACAGTATCTTTTTGAATTAAAGTTTTCTTTTTAAAATTATCAAAACCATAATCTAATAAAATCCTGGAATCTCTATATACTTCAAAACCTGTAGCTTTAAAAACAACAGATATTACTCGTATGTTATTTTTTTCTCCACTTGATACTAAACAATTTCCAGCTTCTTTAGTGGTTCCTGTTTTAATGCCATCTACAACACTATATTTTATAGGTATATATTCATTATTATATATTATGTTACTTTGTGACCATAAAAATCTATTAGTATTTCTGAAATATCTTTTTTCAGGAGTCTGAGGAGTTTCATCTAAAGTCACATTAACTTGTGATACTAATTCTCTAAAAATATTATTTTTCATAGCTTCTCTTGCAATTAGTGCCATATCATAAGCACTAATCTTGTGATTTTCGTCGTGTAAACCATTTGGGTTTACAAAATTTGTATTTTGACAACCTATTTCTTTTGCTCTTTGGTTCATTAATATAGCGAAATTTTCAGTGTCTCCTGATATTGTTTTAGCCAAAAGTACCGCTGCATCATTAGCAGATTTTACTAATAATGCATTTAAAAGATCTTTAACAGAAAATATTTCACCAGGTAAAAGATACATTGCACTTCCTTCAGCAGGTCCAAAATCTTCTGGGACAGTGATTTTATCTTCTAAATCAAGATGCTCTAATGTTAATATAGCTGTCATAATTTTTGTTGTTGAAGCAGGATACATTGGTAAGTTACTATTTTTTTCGTATAATACTTCTCCGCTTTCAATTTCTATTAATATAGCTGCTTCTGCAGATATATCTGGTTCTATGGAAGAAGCATAAATAGAATTAATAAAAAAATTAAAAAACATGATAATAATAATTAAGTAAATAAAATGATGTTTAGTTCTCATTAAGTACCTCCAATAACAATTACTAGAAATTAGTATAACATAATATGATATTTTCGTTCTAGAACAGGAATAAAAAAATAAAAAAATTAGAGGAATTTTTAATTAAATGAAGAAATTTTATATAATATAAATAATTTAAAAGGAGAATGCTTTATGAAGAACAATAAAAAAATTATTTTTAGTGTAATTATTATTACTTCGATTATGGTTTTTATATTGATAATTAATTTTAACTTGAGTAATAGAGAATATATAGTAGAAACTAATGATTTACTTCAAGAAGACAAGGTGATAAATTCTGAAACATCAGAGAATATATTCGACTCAGATACGGCAGAATCTGTAACTGTTTATATAAGTGGAGAGGTTTTAGATCAAAAAGTTGTTAAAGTAGAACAAGGAAAAAGGCTTATAGATGCAGTCGAACTTTGTGGAGGATTTACAGATAAGGCAGATTTGAATTTAGTAAATCTTGCTTTAGTATTGGAAGAAGAAGGGCATTATATTATTCCAAAAATAGGCGAAAATTATACTCAGGCTACTTCGGATTCAAAGCAAACAAATACATCATCAGAACTTGTTAATATAAATACTGCTGATATAAATATTCTTAAAACTCTTCCTGGTGTCGGAGATATTTTAGCACAAAGGATACTTGAAAAAAGAGAATTATTAGGTAAGTTTGAATCAATAGAACAACTTAGGGATGTATCAGGAATAGGAGATAAAAAATATTCTGATATAAAAGATAAAGTAATAATTAAGTAGGTTTTATTTTTTAATAATTAATATTATATGCTTAAGATTAAAAAACTGGGTATATAGATTGTAATTAAAGAATTTAACTAGTAAATATTTATAGAAAGGAAGTTTAACATGAATAAAAGACAAGATATTGTAACTATGAAAAAAAAACCAATAACTCTTTTGGGTAATGAAGTAAAAATTGGTGATATAGCTCCTGATTTTACTGTACTAGATAACAATCTAAATCCATATGTTTTTAGTAATGAGCTAGCGTCTGTAAAAATCATAAGCGTGGTTCCGTCATTAGATACTTCTGTGTGTGAGTTTCAAACAACTCATTTTAATGAAAAAGCTTCTGAAATAGATGATGTAAAAATAATTACAATTAGTGTTGATTTGCCTTTTGCACAAAAAAGATTTTGCGTAGGGAAAGGAATTGATAAAGTAAAAGTTTATTCAGACCATAAAGATTTATCTTTTGGTTTGAATTATGGATTTGTTATGGAAGAGCTTAGATTATTAGCTAGAGGTATAGTGATAATAGATGAAAATAATAAGGTGACTTATGTTGAGTATGTTAGTGAAGCAACGGATCATCCTGACTATGAAAAAGCAATTGAAGAAGCAAAAAAATTGATATAAAATAATAACACCCTATTTAATAGGGTGTTATTTTATGTATATTTTATGATATATTATTAAAGTATAACATTGAATATTTTATAGGAAAGTGAGAATAGAATGAAAAATATAAAATTAACTCAATTAACAAAATCAGCTGGTTGAGCAGCTAAAATAGGGCCAAAGGATTTGGCCAAAGCTTTAGAAAAAATTCCGCAACAATATCACGAAAACTTAATTGTAGGATATGAACATTCTGATGATGCAGCTGTGTATAGAATAGACAAGGATAAAGCATTAATACAAACATTAGATTTTTTTACTCCTGTAGTTGATGATCCATTTATTTTTGGAAGTATTGCTGCAGCGAATTCTTTATCGGATATTTATGCTATGGGAGGAAAACCTATTTTGGCTATGAATATTGTTTGTTTCCCTAATTGTTTAGATATGGAAATTTTAGGAGAAATTTTAAGAGGTGGGTATGAAAAAGTAGCTGAATCAGGTGCGATATTAGTCGGTGGACATTCTGTTGAGGATGATGAACCTAAATATGGGCTTTCTGTGACAGGAATTACAAACCCTGAAAATGTCTTAACAAATGCAGGAGCAAAAGAGGGAGATATATTAATTTTAACAAAACCTCTAGGAAGTGGAATTTTAAATACAGCAATAAAAGGCGAAATAATTGAAAAAAAACATTACGATGAAGTTGTAAAGACAATGAGTAAACTAAATATGTATGCAGCTATTCCTTTTAATAGTTTAAACATAAATGCAGTAACAGATATAACTGGTTTTGGATTGATTGGACATTTAGTAGAAATGGCTAAAGGTTCAAACACTACAATGGTTATAAACACAAAATCAGTTCCTTTTATTGACGGAGCGATTTATTATGCGAATATGGGGATTATTCCTGCGGGTATGTATGGTAACAGAGAATACTTTGAAGATGATGTAAAATATATTGATACTAGTTATAAAAATTCTCCAAATTGCGATGTTTTATATGACCCTCAAACATCAGGAGGTTTGTTGATTAGCCTTCCTGAGAGTCAAGCGTTAGAATATTTAAAAATAATTAATTCTACACAAGATATAAAGTGTGAGATTATAGGTAGAGTTGAAAAAAAGAAAGATAAATATATAATACTGGAGTAGAAACTATGAAGAATAATTTTGAAAAAAATGATTTAATGAGAAGTTTACCATCTATAGATAAGTTACTTCAAAGCTCTGTGGCGAAAGAAAGTATAAAAGAGAATGGGCATAATCAAACTGTTATCATAGTTAGAAACCTATTATCTAAGTTACGAGAGAGAATTTTAAATAGTGATATTAAAGATATAGAAGAACTTGATTTTGATAATATTATAAAACGACTAAGAAACATTATCAAAACTTACAATAATAAAAAATTACAAAAAACTATAAATGCTACAGGAGTAGTTTTACACACAAATTTAGGAAGAGCACCTTTATCAAAATCTGTGACGAGGCCTGCTCTTGATACTATAGAAAATTATTCTAATTTAGAGTTTGATATAGAAACTGGGAAAAGAGGTTCTAGACATGATTATCTCAAGGATCTATTGTGTAGATTGACTGGTGCGGAAGATGCAGTTGTCGTAAACAATAATGCAGCAGCTGTTTTATTGATATTATCGACTTTTGCTAAAAATAAAGAAGTAATTATTTCAAGGGGTGAACTTGTTGAGATAGGTGGCTCGTTCAGAGTACCGGCGGTGATGGAAGAAAGTGGTAGCAAGCTTGTAGAAGTTGGAACAACAAATAAAACACACGCTTATGATTATGAAAATGCAATAACAGAAAATACAGCTTTACTTATGAAAATTCATACGAGTAACTTTAAAATAATGGGTTTTACACAAAATCTAGATATTAGGCAAATTAAAGAAATTGGTGAAAAACACAACATTCCTGTAGTTGAGGATATTGGAAGTGGAGTTTTAGTTGACCTTAGAAGAATAAATTTACCATATGAACCTACTGTTCAAGATTCAATTGCTCAAGGGGCAGATATTGTTTCCTTTAGTGGGGATAAATTATTAGGGGGTCCTCAAGCAGGAATTATAGTAGGAAAAAAAGAATATATACAGAAAATCAAAAAAAATCAATTGTTAAGAGCTTTAAGAATCGATAAAGTAATGATATCACTTTTATATCATACTTTACTGCAATATGATAAGGATGAAATACCATATGAATCAATTCCTATTTTAGAAATGATGTCAAAAAGTGTTCCTGAAATTAAGGAAAAAGCAAAAGAACTGTATAATTTGCTATCATATGGTTTTGAAGATCAAAATATAGTTGAGATAATATTAGATAAATCTAAATCTCAAGTTGGAGGAGGGTCTCTTCCTAATGAGTATATTGATAGTTATGCTGTATTTATAAAACCAAAAAAAATAAGTGTGGTTACTTTAGAAGAAAAATTAAGAAAAGGTGATTATCATATCATATCTAGAATCCAAAATGACACTTTAATTTTAGATGCAAGAACTATATATAGAGATGATTTTGATAAAATATCTTTGGCTTTAAAGAAAATATTGTTACAAGAGGGATAATTATGAATAACATAATAATAGGAACTGCAGGACATATAGATCATGGAAAAACTACATTAATAAAAGCGTTGACTGGTATAGATACTGATAGATTAAAAGAAGAGAAAAAAAGAGGAATATCTATAGACCTTGGGTTCACAAGCTTTAAGATAAATTCAAATAAAACAGCAGGTATAATCGACGTACCTGGACATGAGAAATTTCTAAAAAACATGCTAGCCGGTGTTGCAGGCATGGATATTATTTTATTGGTTGTTTCTGCTGAAGAGGGAGTTATGCCTCAAACAAAAGAACATTTAGATATTTTAAATTTAATAGGAATAAAAAAAGGGATTATAGTTATAACCAAATCTGATAAAGTTGATGAAGATTTTTTGGAAATGGTAAAAGAAGATATAAAAAATTATACTAAATCAACTTTTTTGGAGAATGCTGAGATAGTTTCAGTAGACTCACTATCAAAAAGAGGGATTGATTTATTAATTAATAAAATTGATAAATTAACTGAAGAATTTGAAACTAAGAATTTAAGTATTGCACCTAGACTTTTTGTAGATAGAATATTTTCTATAAAAGGCTTCGGGAGTGTTGTGACAGGAACGTTAATAGAAGGAATCTTAAAAGTTGATGATGTAGTTTATTTATATCCTAAAAGAATTGAATCTAGAGTTAGAGGATTACAGGTTCATTCTAAAAAAACAGACTTGGGATATGCAGGGCAAAGAGTTGCTGTTAATTTAAGTAATATTTCTTTAGATGAAGTACAACGAGGAGATATATTATCTACAAATCCAAATCTTTCTACATCTATGATGATAGATGCCAAGATTACTATTCTAAAAAATATAACTAAAAACCTAGAACATTGGGATAGAGTAAGAGTATATCATGGTGCTAGAGAAATTTTTGCTAGGGCAGTACCTTTAGAGTCGGATATTCTTAAAAAAGGACAAACTGGTTATGTACAGCTAAGATTAGAAGAAGAAATTGCGTGTAAAGAAAAAGATCATATAATTCTTAGACTTTATTCTCCTCTTGAAACTATAGGAGGAGGAGTTGTCCTTGATTCGAATCCTGAAAAACATACTGTTAATTCACCAGATATAATCAGAAAACTAAGTCTAAAAGAAAAAGCAAAACTTTCAGATAGAATTATTGAGGTAATACAAAAAAGTACATCTTTAGTAAATAAAGAGACTTTGATAAAAACTTTATTGGAAGAAACAGTAACACTTGATGAAGAACTAGATGATATGATTGAGAAAAAGATGCTTATTCCTATAAATAATTATTATATTGATTCAATTGGATTTGATAATATTTTAAATCAAATCCATAAACAATTAAATTATTATCATAAAAAGTATCCTTATAGAACCGGTATAAGCAAAGAAGAACTAAGAAGTAAAATATCATATAAATTAAAACCAAAAGAATTTGATGGATTAATAAGTTATCTAATTGATAGAGGTTTAATAAAATTAAGTGAACAATTTTTATCAACTGTGAATTTTGAAATCATATTCGATAAAGGAGCCTCTGATTTAAAAAATGAAATTGAAAAATATTTTTTTAATAATAAAACTCCTGTACAGATTGACAAAATTATAGGTAATAATAATGAAAAAATGGAAATAATTCACTATTTAGTAGGTAAAACGTTAGTAAAATTATCAGATGATTTATTTTACGATAAGAATTTGATAGAAAATTATAAGACTATAGTTAAAAAGTATTTAAATACTAAAGGAGAAATTAGCATAAAAGAGTTAAAAGATGAAACTGAACTAAGCAGGAAATATTTAATTGCTATTATGGAATATTTTGATAGAATTAAACTTACTAAAAGAAGTGGTGATGTTAGAGTGTCTTTTGATAAAAATTAAGAGGTGAGTTCATGGCAAAAATACTTGTTGTTGACGATGAACCATTGATTGTGAAAGGTTTAAAGTTTTCCCTAGAGCAAGAAGGACATGTAATTGATACGTCTTTAGATGGCGAAGCTGCTTTAAAAAACATTGCTTCTAATGATTATGATGTTATTTTATTAGACTTAATGTTGCCTTTAGTAGATGGTTTTGAAGTTTGTAAAAATGTTAGAGAAAAATCTGATGTTCCTATTATAATTTTGAGTGCAAAAGGGGAAGATATAAGTAAAATTACAGGATTAGATATTGGTGCAGATGATTATATTACAAAGCCATTTAATATTATGGAACTAAAGGCCAGAATAAATGCGATACTAAGGCGAATGGAAAAGTCAAAGAAAATAATTACACAAAAAAATATAGGAGATATAACTATAAATTATTTAATAAGAAAAGTCACTAAAAATTCTCAGGAAATAAATCTAACTTCCAAGGAATTCGATTTATTATTCTTGTTAATGAATAATCCAAATAAAGTTTTTTCTAGAGAAGAATTACTGGAAAAAGTTTGGAAATATGAACATTTTGGAGATTTAAGAACAGTTGATGTTCATATTAGAAAGCTAAGAGAAAAAATAGAAGAGAACTCTTCGAATCCCGTTAATATAATGACAAAATGGGGTGAAGGATATTATTTCAAATATAAAAAAGAATAGTATTATTATCATTACGATATTTTCTTATGTACTTAGCACATATCTTTTGTATATTTTTGCTAACAAAAAAGAAATATTATATTCAATCTATGTTTTTATTATAGTTATTTTTTTATCTTTAACTTTGTACAAATTATTTTTAGACAGGATATATTTAAGTGAATTAATTAGGCTAATGTCTAATATAGCGAATGGTAGATATGATAAAATGATTTTGAAAGAGAATGGTTATTCAGAAATTGATACTCAGTTAAATATGATTATAGCAAGGGTAGAAACATTAGAAAAACAAAAAGATTCATTTGTATATGATATATCTCATGAACTTAGAACTCCTCTTAGTACTATTAAAATTTTGTCTCAAAGCATACAATACTCAAATAGTAGTGATGTAGGAGTGTATAAAGAATTTTTTTTAGATATAGTTAATGAAATTGATAGGATGAATAATATAATAACTGATATGATGGAATCTGTTGATTTGGATCCGAATAGTTATATTGTTAATTTGAGATTATCTTATTTAAATTATTTATGTGAAAGTATAGTGAAAAGGTTACAACCTTTAGCGTTAAAAAAAAATATTACAATTGAATTTATTCCCTTATCAAATTTACAAATATATATTGACCCAACAAAAATAGATAGAGCAATTTCAAATATTATAGAGAATGCAGTAAAATATAGTGAAAATAATTCGAAAATTGAAGTATATTTGTATAAAGAAAAAAATAAAGCATGTATATCGATTAAAGATCAAGGTATAGGCATATCGCAAAATGAGATTGATAGAATATTTGAAAGATTTTATAGAGTTAAAAAAGATAGAAGCAGAGCTACTGGAGGGAGTGGATTAGGATTATATATTGTAAAAAAAATTATAGATATGCATCAAGGAGAAATTAAAATACATAGTGTTGAAAACACTGGAACTACATTTATTATTAAGCTTCCTATGAATTTGTATTCACAAACTATTTTTAATAAAAATAATAAAAATTAAATTTTACTATTTAAAATTATTAAAAATATGTTATAATTCAATAGTGCTTGAATGGGAGTAGATGGGTGCTGGTGTGCCCTCTGGTCTTCAAAACCAGTTTGAGGAGTTAAGAGCTTCTTAGGTAGGTTCGATTCCTACATACTCCCGCCAAATTATTAATATACTATTGTTATATATATAAAAATATTATTAGGGGGAAAAAGCATGAATATACTTGTTATCAATTGTGGAAGTTCTTCATTAAAATATCAATTTATTGATATGACTTCAGAAGAGGTCTTAGCAAAAGGGTTGGTAGAAAGAATAGGTATTGATGGGTCAATATTAAAACATCAAACAACTGGAAAAGATAAAGTAACAATTGAGCAAGCAATGGATGACCATAAAGTTGCGCTTCAGTTAGTATTAGAGGCTCTTATGAATTCGGAGTATGGAGCAATCAAAAATTTAAATGAAATTTCAGCTGTAGGACACAGAGTTGTTCATGGAGGGGAAGCTTTTTCACATTCTGCTCTGATTGATGAACATGTAATAAAGGCGATAGAAGACTGTATTGAGTTGGCACCACTACATAATCCACCAAATTTAATTGGTATAAATGCTTGTAAAGAAATTCTACCAGAAGTACCTATGGTTGCAGTTTTTGATACAGCTTTCCACCAAACTATGCCAAAGTCTTCATATCTATATGGATTACCGTATGAGTATTATGAAAAATATAAAGTTAGAAGATACGGTTTCCACGGAACATCTCATAAATATGTAGCTCAAAAAACTGCAGAAATATTAAACAAGAATCTTGAAGATATCAATATAATTACTTGCCATCTAGGAAATGGAGCAAGTGTTACAGCAGTTGAAAAAGGTCACTCTGTTGATACTTCTATGGGCTTTACACCGCTTGAAGGACTTATCATGGGTACTAGATGTGGAGATATTGACCCAGCAATGGTTACTTTCCTAATGGAAAAAGAAAATTTAAGTACAGCGCAAATCAATGATGTAATGAATAAAAAATCTGGTGTTTTAGGAATTTCAAAAGTAAGCTCTGATTTTAGAGATATTGAAACGGAAGCAGAAAAAGGAAATGAAAATGCTAAAATAGCACTAGAAACTTACTATAAAAAAGTTAAAAAATATATTGGAGCTTATATGGCAGAAATGGGAAGTGTTGATGCTATAGTTTTCACTGCAGGATTAGGAGAAAATTCATCTTCTGCTAGATTAGCGATTTGTGGTGGAATGGAAGGCATTGGTA
>CAZFTH010000017.1:0-16564 GCA_964521745.1 uncultured Peptostreptococcaceae bacterium | reverse complement strand
ACTAAATATCAGCATGAATATTAAACCTAAAGCTAAAATAATATTGTTTTTATACATAAAAAACCAACCTCCTTTTTAGATAATTTACCCTAAAATCATAAATTCATCCAAAATTTAGATTGGTTTAAAATTAACTACTATTTTACTTCTTTAAATAATAGAAATAGTCCATTTGCCAGTCTGACCAAGTAATATATCCATTTGCTTTTAAATTTTCTAATAGATTAGGATTTTTTAGATCTACAGTAGTATATGGTGTAAATCCAGTTTTATTTTTTTGATATAGATAATCGCTAAATGTCTCTATAGTATCTACATCTTCATCTATAGCCACAAAGCAGGTTTCCACTTTATAGTAGATAATACCTTTTTTTCCGTTTATTTCCCAAAAAGCATCTTTTTTTATAAGTATATCGTATAATTCTTCTGTTACATCCATAAAAGTGAAGTCACAGTGAAATACCATGTCTCTTGATTTAAAATAATTTAAGTTAATAAACTCCTCTAGTGTAGGCTTCCACCTAATAACTATAAAAGACTTAGTCGTTGTCACTGCATTATTTTCTTCATATGGCTTCATAATTATCATATGCTGTTGCTTTATTTCAAAACCTGATGATTCAAGCATCTTTCGACTAGCTGCATTATTAAGATGAGTACAGGCTCCTAATTTATTTACTTTCCCTTCCTCTAGATATTTATTTGCCAATTCGCTCATATATTCTTGAATTCTTCTTGCTAATTTTTGGCCTCTATATTCCTCATGTACTCTAAGTCCCTCAAGCCACCCCATTTGCTCTGGCAGTATAGAAAACTTTGAAATTCCAGCTATTTTATTTTTAGCTTTGTCTATTATACAGAAAAACCCTCCCTTTTCATCATCAACCCAGTTATGAAAAACCAATGGCATATAATCAGTTCCATCCCATATGTCTTTGCACATTTCTTTTACTTCATCATAATCATCATGTGTTAATAACCTAAATTCGTAGTCCATATTATACTCCCCTTTTTCTATGTATAGTTTTGTTTATATAAAATGTAATTTTTTTCATGAATTATATTATACCATTGTAAAAGTTTTTAGAATATTCAATTTCGATATTTATTAAGGACAAATATAGTACATAATGATATAATATTTCGTTGAAAGATGAGGTGTAAAAATGTCAGAACTAGCAGGAAACGGTTGTGAAGTTTTGGTGCCTTTTAATGAAAGAAGGCCCCTAGATGTAATCGAAAGAAGTATAATAAAAACCTATAGAAAAGGTATTTGGTCAAAGTTTTTAAAGGCAATTAATGATTACGATATGATTCAACCAGGTGATAGAATTGCTGTTGCTATATCTGGTGGTAAGGATAGCATTCTTATGGCTAAATTATTTCAAGAGCTTAAAAAATTTACTAAAATTCCTTTTGAAGTTGAATATATAGCTATGGATCCTGGATATCATCCAAGCGTAAGAGAACTTATGATGGACAACTTTAGTTACTTGAATATACCAATAAAAGTTTTTGAAACGGATATATTTAAAATTGCTGATAAAATCGCCCAGGACTACCCATGCTATATGTGTGCAAAAATGAGAAGAGGTGCCCTATACAATAAAACTCAAGAACTAGGCTGTAATAAGCTAGCTTTAGGCCACCATTTTAATGATGTAATCGAAACTACTATGCTAAATATGCTCTATACAGGAACCTTTAAAACTATGCTTCCTAGACTTAAGTCCACAAACTATGATGGTCTTGAGCTTATTAGACCTTTATATTATGTTGAAGAAGTGTTCATAGAAAGATTTACTCAAACAAATGGAATTTGGCCTCTTAATTGTGCATGTATGGTAGCAGCTAAAAAGACTGGAAGCAAGCGTCAGGAAATGAAAGACCTAATTGCTAATTTAAAAAAGAATTTTAAAAATGTAGACAAATCTATTTTTAAAGCAGCTGAAAATGTAAATTTAGATTGCATTCTAGGTTGGAAACATAATGGAGAAGATTTTTCTTTTTTAGATGAATTCGATTCCATAGATAAGTAAATATTAAAAAATGAATATTGGGAGGTTATTATGAAAAAGAAGGATTTAGTAATGGCTTTAATGGTTGTCATCATATGGGGAGTCAACTTTACTGTTATTAGGTTGGGTTTAAACGGCGTACCTTCTATGCTACTAGCAGCATTAAGATACACTTTTGTACTACCTGCTCTCTTTTTTGTAAAACGTCCAAAAATCGACATGAAATATGCCATCGCCTACGGATTATCTGTTGGTGTTGGTCAATTTTCATGTCTTTTTTATGCTATGCAAATCGGTATGCCTGCAGGTTTATCTTCAATCACTCTCCAATCAGCAGCTTTTATGACTCCACTACTTGCTTTTTTATTTCTACATGAATCCATAAAGCCAAAACAAATAATAGGGCTTTTTATAGCTGCTATTGGACTAGCTTTTATTGCAAGCAATGCTGGTAGCATAACTGCAGTTCCTCTTCCCGCACTTTTATTAACACTATTAGCTGCATTTTTTTGGGCTCTTTCTAATATAGTTTTAAAGTTTGCTTCTAATAGGGCTCAATACTTAGGAGAAAAAATTGATATGCTTGGAGTAGTGGTTTGGACAAGTCTAGTTCCTCCTATACCACTTTATATTTTTTCTTTTGTACTCGACGGTCCAGATGTTATGTTGAGAACTATAACTTCTCTAAGTCCAATTTCTATTTTTTCAATTTTTTACTTGGCATTTGGTGCTACTATTTTTGGCTATGGAACTTGGAGTGTATTACTTGGGAAATATCCAGCTTCAAAAATTGCACCTCTTTCTCTTATGGTCCCTATAACTGGTCTTCTTAGTTCGCAAATTATATTAAAAGAACAACTATCAGCTTCACAATGGACCGGAGGATTTATTATTTTACTAGGACTAATTTTTTCAACTTTAGATTTAAAGTCTTTAAAAATATTTAACAAAAACTAAGATTATATGTTAACACTATCATATTTAAGCTAGTTATTATTTTATTTAATTTGACACTGATAATTTAAAGGAGTAATATCATATGTGGAATTTTTATAGATAAGGATGTGATGTGTTGTTTGCAAGTGCCACTGCAATACCTATTACTATTTTTTTAGTAATTTATGGTATTATAATCTCAGAAAAAATTAACCGTACTGCAATTTCTTTATTTGGTGCTATTGTTATGATAGTGCTTGGTATTTTAAATCAAGAGCAAGCTATAGAGCATGTTGATTTTAATACCATAGGTCTTTTGGTTGGAATGATGATTATAGTTAATATTTTAAAAAGAACTGGAATATTTGAGTATTTAGCAATAAGAGCTGCTAAAAAAGCTAAAGGCGATCCATGGAAAATACTAGTTTTATTTGCAATTATAACTGCTATTTCCTCTGCTTTTTTGGACAATGTTACTACTATTTTATTAATAGTGCCAGTTACACTAGTAATAACTGACACTCTAGATACAAATCCTATACCATTCATGTTTACAGAGATACTTATAGCTAATATAGGCGGAACAGCCACCCTAATAGGTGACCCTCCTAATATTATGATTGGTAGTGCAACAGGTCTTGGCTTTTTAGATTTTATGATTAATTTAGGACCTGTAGTTATCGTTATTTCTATTGTCACATTATTCATCTTAAAGCTAATATATAAAGATTTTCTCAAAGCTACTGATGAAAACAAGTTAAAGATAATGAATATGGATGAAACAATAACTATTAAAGACACAGTTTTACTTAAGAAAAGTTTATCTGTTTTATTTATTACTATTCTTGGCTTTATGATTCATGCTCAATTTCATTTAGAATCAGCAACTGTCGCTCTAGGAGGAGCTGCCCTTTTACTAGTAATAAGTAAAATAGACCCTGAGGAAATTTTATTAGAAGTAGAATGGCCTACTATATTCTTTTTTATGGGTTTATTTATTTTAGTAGGAAGTCTAGTAGAAGTCGGAGTCATTGATAGCCTTGCTAAACAAATGCTTTCACTTACTAAAGGAAATCTTTTTGTAACTGCTATAGCTATACTATGGGTATCTGCTATTGCTTCTTCATTTTTGGATAATATTCCTTTTGTTGCTACAATGATTCCTCTTATAAAAGCAATGACTGCCTCTGGCCAACTAGATGCATATCCCCTATGGTGGGCACTTGCACTAGGCGCATGTCTTGGCGGAAATGGAACTATAATCGGAGCATCTGCTAATGTTATAGTTACAGGTATCATGGCAAAAGAAGGAAGACCAGTAAGTTTTATGAGTTTTATGCGTATAGGTTTCCCTATGATGATTATCTCAATTATCATTTCTACTATTTACCTGATTTTATTTTATGTATAGAATATATATAAAGTAATTTTTAAATAATTTTATTTATATAAAATGGATCTTAATAGAAGGGAGACAGAAATTGAAAAAGTATATGATTAGTACAGAAGCCATCCAGCATTCTATGAAGCTCACTCAAATGGGCGCATCCGTAAAACAAATTAATGGCAAACTTTGTTATGTCTCATTTGATCTTGGTTACATCACTTTAGAATATGCATATAACATAAACTCTAAAGGTAAGTATTTTTTAGAGAGAATAAAGCCTTATCCTCTTCCTATTAAAGCTTATGACAACGAAGATGACGTAATTAATATAATAGAAATAGACGTTGAGCAATTTAAAAATGCTGTTAATTCATCTCATGTAAGTGAATTTATAGAAATTAGTAATAGATTACATGAAACTATTAAAAAGTTTGAAGATTTATTTTTATACTATAACGTTCCAGCTGAACAAGTAAAGCTTTTACTAGAAGAAGTAGAAGAAATGAATAATACTATAATGGATACTAAAGCTAACAGCAAAAGAGTCTATACTAAAAAAGAACCTGAGAGTTTAAAATAATTTTTATAAGTTAAATAAAAAAGCTATAGATTTATATAAATCTATAGCTTTTTTTTAATTAAATTTTATAAATCTTAGTGAAAAATCCATAAATTCTTCTAAATTATCTATATATCCAGGTTTAGCTTTTCCTCTATGTTCTTTGGTTTGCCACATATATAAAATCTCAAATCTTTTGATACATGCATCAAGTTCTTCTTTTCCAAGCATTATATAATTCGACTCCAAAACATATTCTAATTCTGGAAATTTTGATATCAGCCTATATAGCAAACACACTCCATGATACATAACCTCTGGATCAAATACTTCTCTAATTTTTCTTGTTATTATAGGAATGGATTTTTTTACTAGCTCAATATCATCTGGAATAGCAACTGTTGATTTAAAAATTGTCTGAACTTGTATATTGTTACAATTTCCAGATAATATTTTGATTACTTCAGAATAGAATTCAGGTGAAGCAAACTTCTCAATCATTTTAAAACATATTGTTTGTTTAGAAGTATTTTGCTCTACAGCTGTAAAGAATATTTCAAGAAAATTTTCTACTCTTTCTGGGCTTCCTATCATTTTATTAAAAGATAGGAGAGGCTTTCTATCCATTTCATTTACATTTAAAATCAATTCACTTATTGGCTTAATAATATAATCTCTATTCATAATTTTCCTGATTAAACATCAGTATCCCCCTTTGTATTTTTAATTTTTTTATTACTTTAATAAAAGTATAATATATTTTTGTTAATAATTATACAATATTATACATGATTATGTAGCAAACGAAATGCAAGGTGCTTTAATAATTTTCATAATAAATATTAAAAGTGTAAAAAAATACGTAAACTTTATGGTTAATTATCAATTAAAAAAAAGATAATGAAACTAAAATATTTTTAGCTTCATTATCTCTTCATTGATTTAAAAGTAATAACCATTTTTTAAAACAATTAGTTGCCTTTTCATTTATTTTATTTTAAATTGTCAAATCTTCATTAAGATGTCTACAATTTTGGGAAAGTGCATCCATTGCTGCTGCATTTATTGGGTATGCTATTGGTGATGCTGAAACAAGTGGATGTGTAGCAACTTGGAAGGTGTTTAATTCTGCTGCTGTAATTCCTTTTTGAATTGAAAGGCTCAATATATTAATCATTTCTGCTACAGTATCTCCTCCCCATATTTGAGCTCCTAGAATCACTCCAGAGCATTTTGAGAATATCATTTTTATATGAATTTTTTGTATTCCTGGAAGTGAGCCTGGATGACGATCCATCGTCGTAAATTGCCCTACCATTACACTAAAGCCTTCTTGTCTTGCTTTCTCTTCTGTTATACCTGCAGCTGCATATGTTTTGCCATATATTTTAGTAGAAAATGCGCTTATTGTACCTTTATTTGCACGTATAAGACGAAGATGAAATACATTGCAACCTGCAATTTTAGCTTCCATTGCTGCTGTTGATGCAAGTAGTACTGGTACATCTTTTCCTGTAAAGAAACATTTTTTCTCTGCACAATCTCCAACTGCAAATATATCTGGATCATTAGTTCTTGTGTATTGATCCACTATTATTGCTCCTCTTGAATTTACATCAAGACCTGCTTCTTTTGCAAGTTTTGCATTTGGAACTACTCCAAGTCCAAGAATAACCATGTCTGCTTTTACTGTCTCTCCATTTTCAAATTCTACACCTTCAACTACATTTTCTCCAACTATTTTGCTTACTTTCGTAGAAGTTTTTACATCTATTCCATTTGTCTTTAATTTCTCTTCTATATCTTTTGAAAAACTACTATCAAAAGCTTGCCATAAACACGCATCTGCCATCTCTACAAGGGTTACTTTTTTGCCGATAAGATTCATTTGTTCAGCAAATTCTACTCCAATAAAACCTCCCCCTATAACTACTACATTATGTATATTTTCAATTTTTTCTAGAATTGTTTGAAGGTAATCTTTATTTTTTAGTACAGGATATACGTTTTGAAGATTATGACCTGGTATAAATTTAGGTACAATTGGTAATGAACCTGTAGCTAGTATAAGTTTTTTGTATTCAAATACTTCTCCAGCTACTGTACTAACTTGTTTATTTTCTCTATCAATTTTTATAACGCTATCTACATATAAATTAACATTTGCATCTTCTAATCCTGTATCTGGAATTACGTTTTTATCTGTACTGTGAAGTGTTCCAAATATATACGGAATTCCACAAGGCACCATAACTTTTGGAGTTTCTCTAATAAGGGTTATATCTATATCTTTTCCATATGCTTTTCTTGCAGTTGTTGCACTAAGTATTCCTCCTGCACTTCCTCCAATAACAAGCAAATCAGTTTTTTTCATAAATTTTCCTCCACTTTTTAATTAATCTTCAAAAAGATTATTAATAATTACTTTTACCTTTTTTTTCATTGCTTCATTGAAAATTGAATAATTTATATTATTTCCATCTCTTTCACCTTTTATAATTTTAGCTAACTTTAGCTTTGAGAGATGTTGCGATACAGTTGGCTGTATTTCGTCAAGGCAAATCTGCATATCTGATACAGTTGCACACTCTTTATCGCAAAGCATTTTTACAATACAAAGCCTTTGAGGATGTCCAAGTGCTTTTAGTATCTCTGATTTTTCAATAAATAATTCTGGATTCGTACGAAAAACATCCATTAAGTTACCTCACTATTTCATATATGAATTTTAGTATATATGATTATTAATATTTTTTTGTCAAGTAAATTCAAAAATATATTTATCAAAATTTGATTAATATATAATTTGCAAAAAAAAGTGCCTTAATTGTTCTTTTAAGGCACTTTTAATTAATCAGTATATATTCTTAGCTAATAATTAAAACAGGTACATTTGAATTATGAACCACTTTATTAGTTACACTTCCTACAAAAAATCTTTTTGTAGAATTAACATTTTGTGTATTCATTATAATTAAATCAAATTGTTCTTCTTCAGAGTATCTAATTATTTCATCTGCTGGATTGCCTTTTAAAACTTTTACCTCTGCCTCGATGTTTTTTAATTTAAATCTTTCCGAAATGTCAGCTACAATTTTTTCTGTATACTCCACAAAGTGTTCATCTTTCATGTCTAATAAATTCGATAATTGAGGATGTGAATGTTTATCAGAAAAAGGAACAACTGATAAGATAACTAAGGATGCATCAAGTTTTTGTACTAAATCACATGTGATTTTAAAAGTTTTATCGCTAAGCCTTTCAATGTCAACTGGTAATAAAATTTTTTGCATTAATCTTACCCCCTCTTAAAAATATACAGCTATATTAGCCTATTATATGTATACCCTCCGAAAAACATACTATACATTATTTTCCAATTTAATGCTAATAATATTAAATTTATAATTTCCTAGTTATATTCTAATTAAAATGGTAAAATAGCATAAATTAATAACTTCAAGGAGGATTTACTTGTGATTTATGATGATAGAATGGATAGATTAAAAAGAAGAGCAAATCTTGCAAGCGGAAAGATATTAGCTGATTTAGTTCTTCTAAATTGCAAAGTTATAAATGTATTTAATGGAAAAATAATACACGGAAATATAGCTATTGATGGCGGAAAAATAATTGGAATAGGGTCTTATGACGCAAAAGAAAAAATTGATTTAGCAGGTAGTTATGTAGCACCTGGCCTTATTGATGCTCATATGCATATGGAGTCTACTCTTGTTACTCCTAACCAAATGGCCAGAATAATAGTTCCAAGAGGAACTACTACAGTTATAGCAGATCCTCATGAAATAGCTAATGTTTTAGGTTTAGAAGGTGTTAAGTTTATGATGCATGCTACAGAAAAAACCACTCTAAATGGTTTTTTTATGCTTCCCTCTTGTGTACCTTCTACAGACTTTGAAACATCTGGTGCAAAATTAGATGCCCAGAAACTATATGAATTATTTAATCACCAAAAAGTTTTAGGATTAGGTGAACTTATGAATTATCCTGGTGTAATCACTGGTGATACCGATATGCTTGAAAAAATGAATATGGCACAAAGTAAGATAATAGACGGACATGGTCCAGAACTAACAGGCAAAGAATTGAATGCTTATATGATAAACGGTGTTAGGACAGAGCATGAGTGTAGCACTATTGAAGAAATGCAAGAACGTATCGGTCTAGGTATGTATATAGCTATAAGAGAAGGTTCTGCTGCAAAAAATCTTGATACACTTATAAGGGGTGTCGATGAGTTTAATAAGCATATGTGCATGTTCTGCACAGATGATAAAAATCCAGAAGATATTTTACTACAAGGTCATATAGACTATAATGTGCGGAGAGCTATAGAATTAGGAATGTCACCTATTACCGCAATTCAAATGGCTACAATCAACCCTGCAAGATGCTATAACTTAAGAGATATAGGGGCAATAGCTCCAGGCTATGATGCTGACTTGATAATTTTTGATAATCTAAGTTCTTTTGATATAAAAACGGTCTATAAAAAAGGGATAAAAGTAGCAGAAAACAAATCTGCTTTATTTAATACTCATAAAAATGACACAAAAAAGGTTACGAAAACAGTAAAACTCGATAAGGTAAGCTCTAATGATTTTAAGCTTACTCTAAAATCTGATATTGTAAACGTAATCAGAGTAATACCCAACAGCATAATCACAGAATCTGTAACCAGGAGAGTGTATCTTGATAAATATAATAATTTTATATCAAATAAGCTCCTAGATGTTGTAAAAATTGCTGTAGTAGAAAGACATAAAAATACAAAGAATATTGGAATTGGTTTAGTAGAAAATTTTCATCTTCAAAATGGTGCAATAGCTACTACTATTTCTCATGATTCTCATAATATTATAGTTATTGGTGATAATGATGAAGATATGTCTATTGCTGTTAATACCCTTATTGACTTACAAGGCGGAATTGTTATTTCATCTGAAAGTAAAATAAAAGCTTCTCTTGCTCTTCCTATTGCTGGTTTAATGTCAGAAAAATCTATGGAAGATGTATGTGATGATTTGAGAAATTTAAGAAAAGTTGCAATTAATGATTTAAATATACCTAACGACTTAGAACCATTTATGACTTTAAGTTTTATGGCACTACCTGTTATACCAGAACTAAAAATTACTGATAAAGGATATTTTGATGTAAAGAATTTTAAATTCAAAGAAATTGAAGTCTTTTAAGATTAATCTCCCTAATCTCTTTTAATTGTTTAACTTAAAATAAACGCTAAATAGCGTTTATTTTTTGCTCGAAATTATAATACAAATTTTATTGATTTTACTTAATTACAACTTTTTTTATATAAATAAATCATTTTTTGTTTTTGTGAAATTTTCAAAATATATAGAATTTTTAATCAAAACACTTTATAATGCTAATAAGTGTAATTACACACTAAGTTACATAATAAAGGGGGAAATGTTGTGAAAAAACGTTTAATCGGATTAGCTTTAGCAATGTTAATGGCAATTCCAATGGCTGGTTGTAATACTCCAGCTGCTACAGAAGAACCTGCTGCTGAACCAGCTGCAGATGCTGCTGCTAGTTACAAAATTGGTATTATGACTGGTACTGTATCTCAAGGTGAAGAGGAGTATCGTGCTGCAGAGCAAATGAAGGAAAAGTATGGAGATCAAATAATTCTTCAAACTTATCCTGACAACTTCATGAAAGAACAAGAAACAACTATTTCAAACGTTGTAAGTATGGCTTCTGACCCTGATGTTAAAGCTATTATCGTGGTTCAAGCTATACCTGGTACATCCGCTGCAATTGATAAAGTTCGCGAGATGAGAGATGATATTTTATTCATCGCTGGTGTTCCTGGAGAAGACCCTGACATGATAGCTAGTAAAGCTGATGTAGTATTCCAAGCTGATGAACTTGGAATGGGTACTTCTATCATAGAGCAAGCTGAAAAAATGGGTGCTAAAAACTTTGTTCACTATTCATTCCCAAGACATATGTCTTATCAGCTTCTTGCAATGAGAAGAGATCTTCTTAGAGAAACTTGTGAAGCTAAAGGAATTAACTTTGTAGATGCTACAGCTCCAGACCCAACAGGAGATGCTGGTGTTCCTGGTGCTCAGCAATTTATATTAGAAGATGTGCCTAGAAAAGTAAAAGAACTAGGAGCAGACACTGCATTTTTTAGTACTAACTGTTCAATGCAAGAACCTCTTATAAAATCAGTGCTGGAGCTAGGTGCTCTTTATCCTCAACAATGTTGTCCATCTCCATATCATGGATATCCAGGAGCTCTTGGAATTGAGATTCCAGATGATAAAAAAGGCGACGTTGATTATGTAGTAGAACAAATCAGTGCTAAGATAGCTGAAAAAGGTGGAACAGGCAAATTCTCTACTTGGCCAGTTCCTGTAAACATGTTATTTGTTGAAGGCGGAGTAGAATATGCTAAAGCTTATATCGAAGGAGATATAACTGAGAAGGTTGACAAGGCTAAATTAGAAGAAATCTTCAGTGAAATAGCTGGAAACCCTATTACACTTTCTACATTTACTAACGAAAGTACAGGAAATGAATTTAATAACTTCTTTATGTTCCTTTCTGAATATATTACTTTCTAAATTAAAACCTAACGATTTTTGTCTGTGCTGCCACCTTATGTGGCAGCCTAATTTTAGTCCAAAATGACAATTTACAGCTTAGGGGGAAATTATGCAAAATCAAGAATATATAATTCAAATGAAAGATATACGCAAAGAATACTTTGGTAATCCAGTATTAAAGGGCGTCAATCTTAATGTAAAAAAAGGCGAAATTCATGCTCTATTAGGTGAAAATGGAGCAGGAAAATCTACACTTATGAATATATTGTTTGGAATGCCCGTTATTCATTCCACTGGTGGTTTTGAAGGGGAAGTAACTTTTGATGGAAATATTACAAATATAGATTCTCCAAATACAGCTATGCATCTTGGGATAGGGATGGTACATCAAGAATTTATGCTTATTCCAGGTTTTAGTATAAGTGAAAATATAAAATTAAATCGTGAAATATTAAAAGCAAATATATTTAGTCCAATTATAGGTGAACAAGCTAAAACTCTTGATTTCAAAAAAATGGACCAAGAATCTCAGGTATCACTTGATACTTTAGGATTGAATTTGAAAGTTCAAAGTAAAGTTGAAGGCCTTCCTGTTGGTTTTATGCAGTTTATAGAAATCGCAAGAGAAATTGATAAAAAAAATATGAAATTAATGGTTTTTGACGAGCCTACAGCTGTGCTTACTGAAAGCGAAGCAGATGCTCTTTTGAAAGCAATGCGTAGAATTGCTGATAGTGGTATTTCTATACTCTTTATAACTCATAGATTAGATGAAGTAATGCAAGTATCTGATTCTATTACAATTCTTAGAGATGGAGAACAAGCTGCAAGCCTTGATACAAAAAATACAAATGTTGTCGAACTAGCTGAAATAATGGTTGGTAGAAAAATTGAAAATATGGCTCAAAAAGAAGAACAAGATACATCTAAAGAAGTAATAATGAAAATTGAAAATCTAGTTGTTGATATGCCTGGAGAGGAAGTAAAAGGAGTAAACTTAGAAATAAAAAAAGGTGAAATTTTGGGTATTGGAGGACTTGCTGGTCAAGGTAAAATAGGCATTCCAAATGGTATCATGGGGTTCTACCCTTCTACTGGTAATGTAACTTTTGATGGCAAAAATATTCCTCTTAACAACCCTGCTCAATCTTTAAAAAGTAAAATAGCCTTCGTTTCTGAAGATAGGCGTGGTGTTGGGCTTTTACTAGATTGTTCCATAGAAGAAAATATAGTTCTAACTTCAATGCAGATTCAAAATAAATTCATTAAAAATTACGGCATCATAACTCAAATTGACAAAAAAACAATTCGTGCTCATGCTTTAGATATGATATCAAATCTAGATATTAGATGTACTGGTCCAGAGCAACTTACAAGACGACTAAGTGGTGGTAATCAACAGAAGGTTTGCATTGCTAGAGCCTTAACACTAGATCCTGAAATTATTTTTGTTTCTGAACCTACTAGAGGTATAGATATAGGTGCTAAAAAAATAGTACTTGATACTCTTGTAGAATTAAACAAAAGATTGGGAATGACAGTTGTTGTTGTATCAAGTGAGCTAGCTGAACTTAGATCTGTATGCGATAGAATTGCTATTGTAACTGAAGGAAAAATTGAAGGTATCCTATCTCCTGCTGATAATGATGCAGATTTTGGATTAATGATGTCTGGTGACTATCATAAAATTCATGGAAAGGAGGTAGGTTAATTTGGAGATTTCTACTAAAAAAGTCATATCTACCCTTGGCATTCCAAGACTTATAATTATAACTTTTATGATTGTGCTTTGTATTATGGCAATATTTTTAAAACTTCCATTAAATGACCTACTATCTGATACACTTGTCAGAACTGGTATGAATGGAGTTTTAGTTTTAGCTATGGTTCCAGGTATTTTATCTGGAATAGGCCTTAATTTTGGTCTTCCACTAGGAATAGTTTGTGGTTTAGTGGGTGGACTAGTAAGTATAGAAATGGATTTAACTGGATATACAGCATTTTTAGTTGCTATATTAGTATCTATTCCTATATCTGCTATAGTAGGTGCACTTTATGGCTACTTGCTAAATAGGGTTAAAGGTTCTGAGATGATGGTTGCTACATATGTAGGTTTTTCAGCTGTTTCTCTTATGTGTATAGGATGGCTTCTAATGCCATTTAAAGCAGAAGAAGTAAAATGGCCAATAGGTGATGGATTAAGAACTACTATCGCACTTACTGGTCGCTATGATAAAGTTTTAGATCATACTTTGTCATTTGATATATTTGGAGTAACTATACCTACGGGATTATTACTTTTCTTTTTTCTTTCATGCTTTTTGATGGCTCTTTTCTTAAAAACAAAAACAGGTATGGCAATGAAGGCTGCTGGTGATAATCCTAGATTTGCTATTGCATCTGGTATTAATGTAGATAAGCAAAGAATCGTAGGAACTATGATTTCTACTATTTTAGGTGCCGTAGGAATAATTGTCTATGCACAAAGTTTCGGTTTTTTCCAATTATATCAAGCTCCTTTGATGATGGGTTTTGCTGCAGTTGCTGCTATATTAATAGGTGGTGCATCTGCAAGACGTGCTAATATAATTCACGTTATACTTGGTACATTTTTATTCCAAGGACTTCTTACTATTTCCCTTCCAGTTGCAAATAAAATCATAACTGAAGGTAATTTATCTGAAGTACTAAGAATAATAGTACAAAATGGTATAATTTTATATGCACTTACAAAAGTTTCTTCGGGGGGTGACTAGAATATGGAAGCAGAAAAAATTGTTTTTGAAGAAAATAAATCCGAGAGTATGGGTTCAAATATAAAGAAAATATTATTTGACAACAGTGTTACATTTATTTTTATAATACTATGTTTAGGTGGTATATATTTATCAAAACAACCTGTTCCATTTATTGTAAACGAGCTTATTCAGCGTATTACTAGAAACTCATTTTTAGTATTATCTCTGATTATCCCAGTTTTAGCAGGTATGGGACTGAATTTTGGTATAGTTTTAGGTGCTATGGCTGGCCAGATTGCTCTAATTGCAATAACTCATTTCAAAATTGGTGGAATTGCTGGTTTTGTTTTAGCTGCTTTACTTACAATACCTTTAGCTTTACTATTTGGATATTTTACTGCTAAGTTACTTAATAAAACCAAAGGACAAGAAATGATTGCTGGTATGATTCTAGGCTTCTTTGCTAATGGTTTATATCAACTACTATTTTTATTCCTGGTCGGAACTATAATACCTATGGACAACCCTACTTTGGTACTTAGTAGTGGGGTTGGTATAAAAAACACTTTAGATTTATCTGGTCCTGAAGGTACAAAATATGCTTTGGATGCAATAGCCAAAATTCCTTTTATTAAATCTACAATCGTTTTCTCACTAGCTGGAGCTGGCTATTATATATATAAATTTATCCAAAGTAAAAAAGACGAAAGATTAATGATGCAAAGAAATGGTTTTATAATTAGGGGCTTTTTATTTACGGTATTATTAATAGTATCATTTTATGTAAGTACTATTAAATCACTTGTAAATAATATTACAGTACCTCTTGTTACTATTTTAATTATAGGTTTAATCTGCGTATTTAATGTATTTATTCTAAAAACTAAAGCAGGCCAAGACTTTAGAAGTGTAGGACAAGATATGAATATTGCTAAAATATCTGGTATTCCAGTTGATAAGATACGTATAAGAGCTATCCTTATCTCTACTGTACTAGCTGGCTGGGGTCAGCTTATCTTCCTGCAAAATATAGGAACTCTTAATACTTATGGAAGTCACGAGCAGGTTGGTACATTTGCAATTGCTGCTCTTTTAATAGGTGGAGCTTCTGTTACAAAGGCAACTATAGGACAAGCTATCATAGGAACAGCACTGTTCCATACCCTGTTTTTAGTTTCTCCTCAAGCTGGTAAAAACTTATTTGGAAATGCCCAAATCGGTGAATATTTCAGGGTGTTCGTTGCTTATGGAGTTATAGGGGTATCCCTTGGACTACATGCTTGGAAACAGCTTTTTGACAAGAAAAACAAGAAGTAATATAATCAGATAAAACCCCGTATTCAAATTGTATACGGGGTTTTTACATCCAAATATTAAGCTCCAAATAGGGGGATTTTATGAGCGCAGAATATAAAATTAAAACATTTTCAGTTTTAACTGAGAAAGAAGTATCAACCTTATATGAATTTTGTCGTTCTTTTCAAACAGAGGATTTTTATTCTGATTTAAATGAAATGATAAAATACTATTCTTCAAATGTATTGAATAAAGGAGAAAATCACTTTAGCCTATGGGTAAATGATGATATTAAAGCATGTGCTGGGTTTGTGGATTTGATGGCTAAAGAAAAAAATGAAATCTACATTACTCAAGCTTTTTCTGCAGAAGATGATAAAAAGTACTGGGAGCTACTTTATTCTAATCTTTTAAGTGCTCTGAGTAAGCGACTTGAGCAAGCTGTGTTAGATAAGGTTTATATCAAGCTAGGACTAAGAGGTAAAAGTAGTCTTATTTATTACTGGAGCATAGATGAAAATTTTATAGAGAATTTTGATATGCTAAAACTAAAATATGATTTGTCAAAAGCTTCTACTTTTGAAGGTGCTCAGAATTTAGTTTATCATGAGAACCTATCTCTTGAAACCTGGGAAATATTTAGAGATATTCACGATAAAGCTTTTGTTCCAATTCCAAACGGTGGTAGATTGGATTCAGATTCATACGAGGAATATATGACTACAATCGATGATACTACTTCTAATTGGATTTATTACTACAATAATGTTCCTATTGGAATATCAATTTTCACTAAGGATGATTCAGAAATATTTCTCGATGCTCTAGCTGTAAATCCTGAGTTTCATTCAAAAGGTTATGGGAAATTAATCCTTAAGTATTTAAGTGGCAATCTAAAGGCTCAAGGCTATAAGAGCATTAAGTTAATTGTTGCTAATAATAACGCTCCTGCTTATAATTTATATCTTAAGTATGGCTTTGTTCTTGATAAAGTCTATGTTAAATGGATGAAAAAAAGCTACTAG
>CAZFTH010000016.1:0-16725 GCA_964521745.1 uncultured Peptostreptococcaceae bacterium | reverse complement strand
GTTTACTACGATAGACAGGTATATGTAGTAACAAAAGACGACGTAGCTATATCTATAAACTTCCTATCGGAATCAGGCTATGATGAAGTAAACACTCAAAATGTCATGACAGGAAAAGTGAAAGCAGTAGATATAACTGCCAAAACTCTTACACTTTCAGAGGTAAGTAAATATAACTCTCTAAGAGAAATATTTGTGCCTCAGCAGACAGAAGAGCTAATCGATATATCAAAAGCAAGCATAATATCAGGAAACAAAGAGCTACCTAAGCTATCAGCAGAGCAGCTGATAGGCAAAAAAATAAGAGCAGTCTACAAACAAAACACAACCAGAAAAAATAATGGTATAGTTATAATAGTAGATTAAAAAATGAAAAGTCTCTGCCCTTATCATATACATCACGTATATTTAAGGAAGAGACTTTTCTTTATAAAAAATAAAGTAAAACATGTATAATATTAATATGAGTATTAAAAGCATAGAATATATAACACCTATTAATGAAGCAAACGAAATTAGAACATCAAAATATAGAAATAAAATAAAAAGCGAATATAGAAATAGAAAAGAAATAATATTCTAATAAAAAAGGAGTAAGTATATGAAAAAATTTCTTTCGGCAGTACTAGCAGGTCTGATGATGTCATCTCTTGCTGTATCATCTGCCTACGCAGAGCCTCTTGGAGGATTTGACCCAGGAATAGAAAATCTTCAAGGATATCAGGAAGTTGTATTTCTGACAGGAAGACCAGTTCTTATGAAGGGAACAGTGAAAACCTCTATAAAAGAAAAAGACGATGAAAGAACAGAAAAATATACCTACAAGCTAGAAGACGCATCTGGAGAATTCACTCTTTCACGTTCTCTATCTCTTACGGCAACACTTCAGGATAACTATGGACAGACAGTAGAGGTAGCTGAAGTGGATTCATTTAAAGAAACTATAAAGCTAGGAGATGTGACATACAGTGCAGATGATAAGACCTCGGAATTCACTCAGAGCATCATCTACGATAACAAGCCAGCTGTCAGCTACTATGCAGGAAACATGGCTTATAGGAAGGTATATAAAGGAGACGATGAAACTCCAACTATCACAGTGGATATGGAAGGAAGCTCTGTAGGCTACGACCAAGCATGGGGAAATACAGAAACTAGAACCATGAACTACTATATATCGTCGTCTGACCCAAAAGGCATCCAAGGAAGCTACACAGTAAAAAATTCAAACAACATAACTAAAGACATAGTATACGCGGAGAATCAGCCTACTCAGATTTCATTTAGAGGGGGCTATATGGTATCAGAAAAAGATGAAAGCGTAATGGAATATTCATATGATATAAACAGCAGAGTAGGTTCAAGTTCGCTTACACTTGCAAATAATCCAAAGTTCACTAGGCTAAATGTTCCAGAACTAAGAGATACTAGTGGACACTGGGCAGAAGAACCTATAAAAATCCTAGCATCCCTAAACGCTATCTCGCCAAATGCGAAGAACTTCGCTCCATCACTGGCAATCAGTAGAGAAGAGTTTGCAAAAGCTGTAGCTGTGGTATCAGATATAGTAGAAGAAGAAACTACAGTAAGAAGAAGCAAGAAAACTCAAGAGCAGCCACTATTTACTGACACTGCACTAGACTCAGAAAAGTATAAGTACGTAAAAGCAGTAGCTACAAAAGGCATCATGGGTGGAGTAGGAGAAGATAGATTCGAACCAAAGGGAGAGCTTAGCAAGGCTCAAGCAGCAACCATCCTTATAAATGCTCTAGGAGTAGAAGCTCTAGCACCTAATGGAGCTTACTCTACAGGCTTCAAGGACGATTACTCTATACCTTACTGGGCAAAGGATTCTGTATATATGGCTAGAAGTCTAGGAATAATCGATGGAACAGAAAACGGATTCTTCCAGCCGAACAAAAGCTTAACTAGAGCAGAAGCAGCTAGCATACTAAATAACTACATTCACTACCTCAGCTATGACCTGAGAGAGGATTTTAGAGAAAGAATAGTCAACTACTAAAAGGGAGTCCTGAAAATGAAAAAACTAAGACAGATATTAACCTTGCTGTTCACTACTGTGATATTGTCTACGAATCTTGCATATGCAGATCCGATAACAAAGGATCAAGAATTCTTTGATGCAGTTAAAGAGTACATCATGCAAAACTATGCTCTAGAAGTAACAGAAGACCAGCTATACGATGCAGCTATAAAGGGTATGTTTGATGCACTTGACCCATATAGCACTTATATGGATGAAGAAGAATACAAAGCCTTCATGGAAGAAGCTACAGGTGAATTTGCAGGCATAGGGGCAGTAGTAGGAAAAAGAGATGATGGATTTTATCTGGTAAGCATAAACGAAGGCTCACCAGCATCAAAAGCGGGGCTAAAGCCTATGGATATATTAATATCTGTGAATGATAAAGCGATAGACCTAAAACAAGATACAGAGTCTCTAGTAAAACAAATAAGAGGACAAGCAGGAACCAGTGTAAAGCTAACTGTAAAAAGAGGAAATGAAGTTCTTACAGTAAATATAGTAAGAGCGCAGATTCAAATAAACCCTATAGAATACAAAACCTTAGAAAAAGACTTAGGTTATATCAGAATAACTGAATTCAATAATAATACCTATGCTAATATGACTATAGCTATACAAGACCTAAAAAAGCAAGGAATTAAAAAATTAATTCTAGACCTAAGAGGAAACCCAGGAGGCTCTTTAGACCAGGTACTAAAAGTATCTAACTACTTCGTACCAAAAGGCAAGCTCCTAGAGATACAATATAAGGAAGATAAGCCTGATGTATTTTATTCTACTGGTAGCCTTCAATTTGAAAAAGTCGCAGTACTCATAGATGGAAATACAGCATCTGCATCAGAAATCCTAGCGGGAGCTATTCAGGATACAAAATCAGGAACGCTAATTGGAACTACTACCTATGGCAAAGGAGTAGTTCAAGACCTATATCCTCTAAAAAATGGAGAAGCTATAAAGCTAACTATAGCAAAATATGTCCTTCCATCAGGTAGAAGTATAAACTTAAAAGGATTAAATCCTGATAAAAAAGTAGAATATATCACTCCGACAAACAACTCAAATACTGATAATCAGCTAAACACAGCGATTGAATTTATAAAGCAGAAATAACAGGTAAATAATGTTAATATTACAACAAAAACAAGCAAGTGTAACAGACATGTAATATTAAAAACCTAGTTTTAGTAGTATAATAGCTATAAGAACTTGGGGGTGGAGTATGAAAACTTCTCAAGTTACAACTCTATTACATGCACATTCAGAGCTTGACTCGAGTTGGATGTAATGCTATAATTCATTTTGTAAGTCTGACGATTTGTACGCCGGACCAGCAGAGAGGCTGTAAAACTCTCAAACCAAAAAACACATATTTTAAAGGAGGAAAGACAAACATGAAGAGAAAATTATCTCTATTAATGGTGTTAATGATGATGTTAACATTAATACCTGCTAACATGGCATTTGCTGCTAGTGATGCGACAGTTAACACTGAAGTAGCTAGTGCTAACGGAACGGTTCCTTTTGAAATCGAAATTGAACCTAAGGGAACTGGATTTAAAGATGGTGGTATATTTGAACTTATGCTTGGAGAAGATGCAGAATGGAATATGGCATTTTCTACTGAAGATGGAGTTACAGTTGAATCAGGCTATATTGGAGAGCAAAGAGCTGAATTCACTGTTGCACTAAGTGAAATAGCTACTGGTGCATCTATAATAATCAAAGGTGAAGTTAACCTAGATGGTGCTAAAACTGGAGATCAAAAGGTTACGATTGAAAACATTAATGACTCAGGTGTTTCTAGACAAGTTCTTACTTATGCAGTTGTTTCTGGAAGCGGAGAAGTTATTTCAAGAAGATTAGGAAGCGTAGAATCTCTTACAAGAGGTACTGGAACAGCTTCTAAATTTGAAATAAGAGAAGTTAACTCTAGTGCGATGGAAGAATTAGCAACAGGAACATTTAAACTTAGATTACCTAAGGATGTTGAATGGAAGACAGGAACTAAAATTCATTTTAATGGTACAAATGATGCTACTGACCTACTAAATATTAAAAATGGTCTTAATTCTAGAGAAATTGAAGTAGAATTTACTGCTACGAATGTGCCGGACAATGCAAGAATTGACAGAATAGTAGTTACTCCTGTTATCGACTTAACTAAGGATGCTAAATTCGGAGACGTTGAAGTAGAGATTATAGATGTTAACTCTGGAGTAGATGCAGATGATGTTTTAATCGCTAAATATAACGATTATGCAATTGCTCTAAAAGTAGATAATACTGAAAGTATTGTTGCTGGAAAAGACAGCAAAAGCAAAGAATATGTTGTAGAAGTTACACTTGACGCTCCTGGACCTTCTTTCATTACTGGAAGACCTATTGATTTCACAGTGTCAGGTGGAGATGTGAGACTTAAAAAAGTAGTTTCGGCTTCTAGTGTTGCTACTGTAAGTAATGAAATTCAAGGACTAGATAAAGATAATTTTGAAAAATATGATGATGAATTTGATATCCAAATTGATTCGTCTACAGCTGATGAGTTTAAATTCGAATTATACCTAAAAGCTGATTGGGATTCTGCGGGAGAACTTAAGCTTACAGGAAAAGGCGGAGGAATGGAAGAGCAAACTATTAAATTAGCAGATGTTCTTGCTCCAGCTAAAATAACAACTAAAGCTGCTAATGACAAAACTGTAGCAGATGTTGTAGTAGGTCTTCAAAATCAAGCGGCTCCTACAATTATAATTGAAGAAACTGAAGCTGGTTCATTACAAGAAGGATTCTATGTTATTGATTTTGCTGATGCAAGATATGCAGCAGTTGAACTAATGGACAATAATGTGAAATTTGAAGCGACAGGTGACATAAGTGTAGATGATGTTTACACAATTGAAAAAGGTGATAAATTAGTAGTAGCTATTGATGGAGAGTCTAATAAAGAAGCTTCTAAGATTACTATTACTGGACTAGAAGTAAGCCTAAACAGATCTGTTCCTTATGGGAATATTGATGCTAGATTTGGAGCGGTTGTTGATGAAAACGGTAACTTCAATGTTGACCCTGAAGATGATAAAGATTATGAAGTAGAAGATATTGTTGCAAAATTACCATTAATTAATGTAGTAACAGAAGTACAAACTGCTAGACAACAAAAAACTGTATTTACTATTGATTCTGCAACTTATGTTGTAGGAGGAGAAACAAAAACTTTAGATGCAGCACCATACATTTCTAATAATAGAACTATGCTTCCTATCGGAACTGTAGCTCAATTAGCAGGTGCTACTCTTAACTATTCTCCAGCAACTAGAACTGCTGTATTTACTAAAGATAACCTAGTAGTATCTATGAACTTAGACACTAACATTCTTTTAGTAAATGGATCTCCAGTTCCTATGGATGCTAAGCCAGAGATAGTTAATGATAGAGCTTTTGTATCAGTTGTTTACGTTGCTCAAGCTTTCGGTATCCAAAACGGAACTGATATAGTTTATGATGCAGCTACTAGAACTGTAACTTTATTCCCTAACGCTCAATAATTTGAGTTTAAAAGAATAATTATAATCAAATAAAAGAGAGCTGAGATATCTCAGCTCTCTTTTTAATAATAAATGTAATGTAAATGTTATAATTTAAGCTATGATTTAGGATAAAATTACAATATATGATTTTATTTTATATCATGATTTAAATAATATAGGTACACGTAATGGATTAAATGAATTCTTTTAAGGAGGAAGAAATAGTGAAAAAATTATTAGCAGTAACCTTAGGCATGCTATTGGGCATAACAAGTTTTTCTTATGCAGCACCACAAGTTGTAGAAACTTATTTACAAAATGATTTTTTAATTAAAGTAGATGGAGAATTTAAATATCATCCAGAAGGACTCAAACCTCTGATTTATGAAAACAGAACTTATTTACCAGCGGCTTACATTACACAGCTGTTAGGTGCAAGTACTACTTTTGATAGTTCAACTAAAACTGTAAACATATCTTCAAAACCACAAGTTAATTTAGATGAGGAAAAGATTACAGAATATGAAAAAAGAATACTAGAATTAGAAGAAAAGATTAAAAAATTAGAATCATCTACATCAGTGAGTTCTAATTATTCAAAAATGCCTGCAAGATTATCGAAAAATGGTTATAAGATAAGTTTAGAAGGTTTATCTATTAGAGATGATGGAAGAGATGGTAGATTATACTTTACTTTAGAAAATGAAGATATAAATACGGGTGTAAAGCTTAATGCATTGTCAACAACTATTGAAGCTAATGGGGAAAAATATAATGCTGATGTAAAATACAGAGAGAATTTAGATATGGATTTATTTAAGTGGATAAAAACCGATGATGAACTAAATTCGTTTATTCCATTCTCAGACCTTCCAGAAGAAGATTCTGATATAAAAGAAATGATTGTTACT
Source organism: uncultured Peptostreptococcaceae bacterium (assembly GCA_964521745.1). Lineage (GTDB taxonomy): Bacteria > Bacillota > Clostridia > Peptostreptococcales > Filifactoraceae > Acetoanaerobium. The sequence goes on along the minus strand of CAZFTH010000016.1, from coordinate 10,243 downwards.
ATAGTCGTAGAAACTAATGAATTATATCCGAAACAAGAAACTATAGTATTTAAAGTTTTAAATGATTAATAGAAGGAGAAGATGAACTTGAAAATTACCTTTAATAGTGTGTTATCTTTATTGATGTTTTGTTTGATTTTGTTAAATCCTATAAATATATTTGCAAACGAAACTAATATTCATGACACTGAAATCAGCAATTTGTTAACATTTGATGAAGCCTTAAATAAAGCTATAAATGAAAGTACTGATTTGAAAAATTTAAAATTAGAAAATGAATCTACATCTGTTAAGATTGATGATAGTCTAGAAAATTTTGGTACAAGTCTTATGAATCCGGAGTTATTAGCTGTCATAAAATTACAAAAAAATGATAAGCTAAATTCAGATAAGACTGAAAGAATGGAAAACTATATAAAAAGAGGGATTGAATTTAAGATTAAATCAATTTTTAGTAATATAGATATTATGAAGAATGATTTAGCACTCAAAAATGAACAATTAAATAATTCTATTAGAAAAAGAGATATGCTAGAGTTAAAATTAGAATATGGAATGGAAAGTAAGACAAATTTAACCACAATGGATATTGAAATCAATCAATCTAGAAAAGACATTGAAACTCTTGAAAAGGAATTAGAAGAGCAATACATTCAATTGAATCAGCTGATAGGGTCTGATAGGTTCGATAGATATGAGATAGAGTCTCTTGCCTTTAACTTTGAACCAATAAAAGATACTTCTGAAGATATAGAATTTAAGGCTAATAGAGCAATAAGTAGCGATATTTCAATTTGGGGAAAAAAACAACAATTAGAAATTCAAAGAATAGATATTGATTTTTATGCTCTTAATTATATTCCAGGAGCTCCAAGTAGTATGCAAACGGGTTCTTCTTCTCCTTACAAGGCTTTAGAGCTAGATTCAAGTATTGCATCAAATGACTTAGAACAAGCGAAAAAAGACTTAAAAGATGCTGTCATAGGTAAATACAATACTATAAAGAAAATAGAATTAATGTATGAAAATACACTTTTAAAGACTAAAGAACTTGAAGAGAAAAAGAGGGTTCTAGAAGTAGCAATAAAATCTGGAACCGCTATAAAACAAGATTATGACGATTTAATGTTAGGGTTGAAAGAAGTAGATAATGCAATTGATAAAATACAAGCTCAACATGCTTTACTTGTAGAAATGTACAATGATCCTCTACTAGTTGGAAGTAATATGAGTTAATAATAATTTAAATAAAGGCAGATATAAATTTATCTGCCTTTTACTTTACGACCATGTTAATGATTATGAAATATGATATAATTATTTTGTTGAAAATACTAATACTTGGGGGATTAAATTGAGTATAATAAAAAAGAAAGATAAAATTGTAAAAAAAAAATCAAATGATAGAATAAAAAATGATAGTCTAAGTAGAGAAATATTTGAAGTTTTGCCTATTATACTATTAGTAATATTTCTTCCTTTTATTATAAGGTTAAAAATTATACCCTTAGACGGATTTTTTTATGATTTTTGGACAGGAGAAAGATACAATGCAGATTTCTTTACATATTTTAAACAAATATTTATATATATTATAACAGGATGGTCTATCTTAAATACTTATTTATTTACAAAAGACATTAAGTTTCATAAATTATATTATTTTGTTGGAATATATGCATTTTTAGTTATATTATCTACAGTATTTTCAGATTTTTTTTCTATTGCTCTTCATGGATTCAATGAAAGACGTGAAGGAATGTGGATAGTTCTATGCTATTTATTGCTTTTTATTTCTGCTATGAATTTGGTAAAAAAAGAAAATCAAGTGAAAATTGTTATATATAGTTTAGCTATATCTGGTATGCTAATTTCTATAATATCTATTTTTCAATACTATGGTTTTGATATTTTTTCTTCAGATTTTGGTCAAAAAATTATAATTTCAAAAGAAATTTTGAATCAACTGGATGAAGTTATTTTGAAATTTGGTAAAAAATATTCTTATGGAGTATTTTATAATCCTAACTACCTAGGAGGTTACATAAGCTTTTATGCACCACTGATGCTATCATATGCCATTGTATCAAAGAATATGAGAGAAAAAGTGCTGTTTGCAGTATTTTTCATACTTTCTATATTTGCACTATATGGTAGTCGTAGTGAAGCTGGTGCAGTAGGAACATTAATTGCTATAGGAATACTAGCAATAGTTCTAGTGAGTAGGTATATTATCAAGGATAGAACAAAAGAAGAATATAAGAAACTTTTGTTTACTAGGATTGTTCCAGTATTTCTAGCAATAATTATTTTGCCATTAAGTCTATCTTATCTTCCAATAGAACAAAATCCCATTACTAGAATAAAGACTCAAGCAATAGAACTATTTAAACCATCAGAGTTACAAGGCGAGGATTATAAAGAAATAGGTCCAATAAATGATATAAAGCAGATAGACGATAATTCTATTGAAGTTGTAGTTCGAAATAATTCAAATATTATAAAAATAGATAATAAGTCAATCGTATCAATTTTAGATAAAGATAGTAAAGTGTTGTGGAAAAAAAACATTAAAAATACAGAAGAAAAGAACTATAAAATAGAAAAAAATGATAAATATGATAGTAGAATTTTAATTAAAAAAACTGCTGATATCAATAAATATGGGATAAGATATTATATTAGAACACATTCGTGTTTCTTGTATTTTATAGTAGATGATGGCGATATAAATATAGCAAATTCTAGATATAAACCTTTAGATTTAGAAAAAGATTTTTCTGTTGCAAAACATATAGGTTTTGAAGGCAAAGGTAAATTGGCGAGTGGAAGAGGCTATATTTGGTCTCGTAGCTTACCTATTATGTTTGATAATATTATCATTGGAACTGGTCAGGATACTTTTGTTACTAAGTTTCCTCAGTATGATATTTATGGAAAGCAAGTGGAACTTAGTTTGTACAACTTGTGGACTTTAATTGACAAACCACATAATACTTATATCCAGATAGGTATCCATTCTGGATTACTATCTCTAATAATAGTTTTAACAGGATTATTAATCCTTTTATATAAATCTTTCAAAAACGTTATATTCGACGATGAATATCTTGATTTCAATATAATATCTTTTGGAATACTAGGCTTTATGATTTCATCAATATTTAATGACAGTATAATAGCAATAACCCCTATAGTATATATACTTATAGGTATAAACGTAGTGGGATTAATAAAAACAAAAAATAAAAAGGTGGATAGCTAAAATGAACCAAAGTTATGAAGAAGAAATATCTTTAATGGACCTTATAAGTATACTTTATAAGAAAAGAAAACAAATAATTGTAAGCTTTCTTATAGTTACACTCTTATCTGGAGTTTATGCTTTTGTTCCTGTATTTGAAAAAGAAAAAGAATATGATGCAGTTAGTAGTATATCTATAGTATATAAGTACAAAACCCCTGACAATCCTGAAGAAATAGGAGAAGGCTATGTATTTTATCAAGATAGAATGCAAAATGTTATGATTCCTACTATTAAGGGATACGCAAAATCACTCACTATTCTAAGAGACATAATATCTGAACTAGACTTAAGAGATGATGAAGATGAGCTTTTAAGAGCTAGAAAGTTAGCAGAAGACATTTCTATAGAAAATGTAAACGGAAGTAATTTGATATCCATAACGGCAAAGTATGATGATGAAGTTTTAGCGGCAGATATAGCAAATAAAATTCCTGAAAAATTAATACAAATGGCTAAAGCCAATCCAGAGCTTAGAGATTATCAAATTAACATAATAGACTACGCTGTAGCTAGTGAATTAGAGGAAGAAGGCGGAAAGATATTAACTATAGCTATAGGTATGGTTCTGGGTATTATGCTCGGAATATTTTTAGCTTTTGCAACTAGCTATATGAGCAAAAAAATTCAATCATCATCACAGATGAGTGCTATTGGGCTAGATTTAGATTTAATAATTAAAGAGTCAGTGGACTTAGAAAAGCTAAATAAAATAATAGCTCTAGCTGAGCTTGCTGATTCAAAAAAAGTATTAATAGGAGTAGAAGATATAGACAAGTCTCCTATTACTAAAGACTTAATTTCAAACGCTAAAAAGAAAAATATTGAGTTAGAAATTGTAAGTTATATATCAAATGAATTTATTCTAAAAGCAAAGGAAATGGATAAAATATTTATTATTGTTCAAGAAAATGTTACGGAGATAAAACCTGTAAAAGAGCTTTCTAAATTATTGACCAAATACAACAAAGATTTTTCTGGTATATTCATTGAAAATTAAAAACTGGAAGATTAATACCATCAGATAAAATCACGAAGAAGAGATAGAAACATGGGGTAACTATAAAATTAAATCTCTCCTATATATAAAAGATATGGACGTTATATGATATAATTTAATTTAGAGTAAAATTAAAAATGATAAGAGAATTACTCTTATCATTTTTTTATTGTAAATATAAAGAGAGTTTCAAAGAAAGTCAAATACTGTGTGATACTAATCTGAAAACTGTAGAAAGAATGTATTCAGCTTTTCTGGTTGAAAAGGATATTGAACATGAGTATAGCATCTTTAATCAATTTCTTAAAAAGATAATTACAGGCTTGAAGCTAGTAAAATCAATACTTTCAAAAACTATGCAATTATTTAATTACGAATTCGGAAAACTTTTTGATTGGATCTATATATCGATGGAGTATGGTGAAAGGACCAAAACCACAATATGTAGCATAAGAGTTGTGAAAAAGTAAGTGCGTTATGAAAGATGTAGATTGGACAAACCACATGGTTCTAAATATGCATACATTGTGTAATCTAAATGATGAAGAGGGTGATCTTTTGAAAAAGAAAAACGATATTGCAATTCGTTCGAGTGCAGCAGAATACCTGACATATATTGCAGCAACAGGGGATGATTCTCAAAGCTTTGAAATGAGATATGAAGATGAGAACATTTGGCTAACACAGAAGATGTTGGCGACTTTATACGACGTAGAAGTACCAACAATCAATGAACATATCAAGAAAATCTTTTCAGATCATGAACTTCAAGAGGAAGCAACTATTAGGAAATTCCGAATAGTTCAAACCGAAGGTTTTCGCCAGGTAAATAGAGAAGTAAAGCATTATAATCTTCAAGTCATTATTGCTGTTGGGTTTAAAGTAAATAACGAACGAGCCGTACAATTTCGGAAATGGGCAAATCAAATAGTAAAGGATTTTACAATCAAAGGGTTTGCAATGGATGATGAACGATTGAAAAGAGGAGGAACAATCTTAACGGAGCAATATTTTGAAGAACAGCTTCAACGCATTCGTGAAATTCGACTAAGCGAAAGAAAATTCTATCAAAAGATCACTGATATATATGCCACAGCAATCGATTATGACGTAAATGCAACTGCTACGAGGAGATTCTTTTCAACAGTACAGAATAAACTTCATTGGGCTATTCATGGACACACTGCTGCGGAAGTCATATATAAGCGCGCAGATGCAGAAAAGAAACATATGGGACTGACAAGCTAGAAAGACGCTCCAGATGGAAAAATCCAAAAATTTGATGTATCCGTTGCTAAGAATTATCTGAGCGAATCAGAAATGGCACAACTGCAGAGACTGGTTTCTGCTTATCTAGATATTGCTGAGGATATGGCGCTCAGACATATTCCTATGACCATGAGTGACTGGGAAACAAGACTTAACCGTTTTATAGAAGCCACTGACCGTAATGTTTTACAGGATGCTGGAAAAGTTACTGCTGAAATTGCTAGAGCTCATGCAGAGAGTGAATTTGAGAAATATCGAATTGTTCAGGATCGATTGTTTAAGAGTGATTTTGATAAGCTTTTGGAAAGCAAAGAAGAGGATTGATGCAACTGACAAGGATTTATCGGCAGTTCAAGTTAATGATTAATTTTTAAGGTGAGAACAATGGATAAAAAGTCTGGGGGTTTTACGTTAGTAGAATTAATTGTTGTTGTAGCAATACTAGGAATTATTGCAGCAGTAGCTGTTCCTAGATTAAGTGGATTCAGAAGTAAGGTTGAAGAGAGTGTATGTGCTGCTAATCGGAAAACAGTAGAAAGAATGTACAGCGCTTTTCTACTTGAGAATGATATTGATGGTATAAGTGCTTTTGACCAATTTCTTATAGAAAATTTCAAAGTGGTATGCCCAGCTGGTGGTGTGATCAGTTATGAAGATGGAAAAGTAAAGTGCGGTGTGCATGAAGATGGAAGTGAAGGCGATGAAGATGAGCCTCCTGGGGATGAAGTGCCTTGGTTGTAATTAAGTTAAAAGATAATTACAGCCTCGCATGTAGTAATATCAAGAGGTGTAGCGGATTTGTAAACATGTAATTAAGAATTGGCAAACTTTTTGATTGGATGTATATGTCGAGGTGAGTATCCCAATAGAATTCAACTTGGAAATGAGTAAAGGATAAATCAAATCATGTGATATTGGCCGATTTTGTAATTAAGTCAAAAAGATAATTACAGGCTTAAATGTAGTTATATCAATGGTTACAGCGATTTTGTAATTATGTAATTAAGAATTAGCAAACTTTTAAAATTGGGATTTTGTCGCGACGTGAGTATGGTGAAAGGATAAATAGGCTGTAAGTCAGTAGTATCAATGGTTTCAGAGGTTGGTGTATAGAGGTGAATGTTACAGAAGCATTACACGTCTAATCATCCAATCAGGAGACGAAATTATGCAAGATGTAGTGGTTGATTAAGCGATATACACTACATATAGATTGAGAAAATTAAGGTGCCAAGTACATAAAAGCACCTCTATGCAATACATAGACTTTAGATAAGGAAGGATGACGGTAATATGACTTTGAACTTAATGTACATAACTAATGATCCGAAAATCGCAGAAATAGCTGAAAGTAGTGGTGTCGACTGGATTTTTATTGACCTTGAGATTAATGGGAAAGAAGAACGTCAAGGACATTTGGATACGGTAATTTCAAGACACCATATTGAAGATGTAAAGAGCGTTAAGGGTGTGCTTAAGAACTCAAAGCTACTTGTGAGAGTAAATCCTATCTACGAAGGGTCTGTAAATGAGATTAATAAAGTTATTGATGATGGAGCGGACATTGTCATGCTTCCATTTTTTAAGTCAAAAGAAGAAGTAGATACTTTTGTTAGATATGTTGATAAGAGATCCAAAACTATGCTTCTATTAGAAACCCCCGAAGCTGTTGAAAATATTGATGCTATTTTAAGTGTCGATGGTATTGACTACATTCATATAGGACTCAATGATCTTCACCTTGGCTACAACATGAAGTTTATGTTTGAGCTTTTGGCTGATGGTACGGTAGAGCGGTTGTGCAATAAGATTAAAGATGCAGGCATATCATATGGATTTGGTGGGATTGCACAGTTGGGAAAAGGAGATTTACCTGCTGAAAAGATAATTGCAGAACATTATAGATTAGGTTCTAGTATGGTTATTCTTTCAAGAAGCTTTTGTAATGTTAAGCAGACAAGAGAAATATATGACATGAGAGAGCTTTTTCTGAATGGAATTAAAGAAATTAGAGAATATGAAAAAGAACTTCTTAAGAAGAGTAGAGAGTTTTTTTTAAAGAATAGAATTGCTGTTAATGAGAAAGTTGCTGAAATAAAATGCAATATTGAAAAAATACAGAAATGATAAAAGAAGAAGGAGATTTAACAATGTATAAGGTATCTAAACGAATTTTTGATATTTTGCTAAGTGTAGTGATGCTAATTCTTGCAGCTCCAATAATGTTTATTACAGCATTAGTTATCAAGATAGACTCATCAGGTTCAGTTCTCTTTAAGCAGCAACGAGTAGGAAAGAATGGAAAAGACTTCACTATACTTAAATTTAGAACTATGGTTGTAAATGCTGAGAAGATGGGAACAGGATTAGATTCATTTGCAAATGACAGTAGAGTTACAAAAGTAGGTAAATTTCTAAGGAATACAAGTTTAGATGAGTTACCACAGTTGTTTAATATATTAAGAGGAGACATGAGTTTTGTAGGACCGAGACCACCAGTAACGTACCACCCTTGGAAATATGAAGATTATCCACCGATACCTAAAAGAAGATTTGAAGTTAAACCTGGTGTGACAGGATACGCTCAGATAAACGGTAGAAATGAATTGTCTTGGGACGAAAAGTTTAAATTTGATTTGTTTTATATCGAGAATAGGAGCTTTTGGTTTGATTTAAAAATCTTTGTATTGACCATTTTTAAAGTTTTAAAAATGGAAGGAAGTTATGATGTGGAGCAGAATAAGAAGAGTGAAAATGTAGATTAAAGGAGAATTAATAATGAATAATAAACGTTTAATTTGGTTAAATGATAAGATTGTCCCACTAGCCGAAGCAACAATAAATGTTCTGGCACCAACATCACAATTTGGAGCTAATGTATTTGAAGGTATTAGATGTTATTGGAATGAAGAAGATAAACAACTTTATGCATTTAAGTTGGACGAGCATTTCAAACGTTTAAAAAATTCAATGAAAATGTTTCGTATGGAAGATAAATATACTGTTGAAGAATTAAAAAAAGGATTTATTGATGTGGTGACAGCTAATAATTACAGGGAGGATATTGCCGTTCGACAAACTGTATTTATTGATGGTTTTGGATCATGGATGGCGAAAGGTCCTATTAACATGTTTATTGCTCCTATAGCTAAATCAAGAAACGATATTGAAAAAGTAAAGGGATTGAAATGCTGCATTAGTTCTTGGGAAAGAATTAGTGATCGAAATTTGTCCCCAAAAGTTAAGGTCGGTGCGAATTATATTAATAGTAGAATGGCCCAAATGGAAGCGTTGGAGAATGGATATGATTCTGCAATATTTCTTAATAGCCAAGGCAAACTTTCTGAAGGTCCAGGTTCGTGTTTGTTTGTAGTACGAGATAATAAATTAATTACGCCACCTGTAACAGCATCAATTTTAGAAAGTATAACTAGAGATACGATAATTGAATTAGTTAAAAAAGAACTTAAAATTGAAGTGATTGAGAGAGATATTGATAGAACGGAATTATATGTATGTGATGAAGCCTTCTTATGTGGATCAGCTATGGAAATAGCTCCAATTCTAAGTGTAGATGGAATTGTAATATGTGATAATGTTGGAGAGTTAACTAAGGCGGTACATCAATTATATTTGGATGTTGTGACAGGAAAAGTTGAAGCCTACACAAAGTGGTTAACTCAAATTTATAAAGAATAGGTGAATTTAATGAGCATAATATATGTGTTTTTTGTTTTGTCAGCGATTTTAATTAGTTTTCCGTTTATAATTTACCCGTTATCGTTAAAGCTTATAAGTTTATTCATTAATAAAGAAAATGATAGGAATATTAGTGATGATGAATTACCAACAGTAACACTTATCATCACAGCATATAACGAAGAGAAGGTGATAGAAAGAAAATTAGAAGAAGCTGTATGTTATAAGTATCCAGAAGGTAAATTTGATATTATAGTTGCTTCTGATGATAGTACAGATTTAACAAATCAGATAGTTCAAGATTTTATTAGTAAGAGAACAATTGGAACTTTTCCTAAAGTCACTCTTTTAGTTGTGAAGGGTAGAAGAGGTAAGACAGTTGCACAAAATGTTGCTGTAAAATCTGCTGAAGGAGAAATCATCGCGTTTTCCGATGCAAATAGTACATGGGATCCATTTGCTTTGCTACATATGATGAAACAGTTTGTCAAATCTAGGGTTGGATATGTCTGTGGTCAGCTCAAATATATTAATACGGGTGCTGATATGACTAGTCATGCTGAAGGAATGTACTGGAACTTTGATTTAGAGATTAGAAAACTGGAATCGCGAATATCCAGTATTGTAGGTGGGAATGGAGCAATCTATGCAATAAAAAAAGACCTGTATGTTGATTTGCCACCACTGCTTTCTCACGATGGATTCATGCCTACAAAAATGGTTTTACAAGGAGCAACAGCCAAATATGAAGAAAAAGCAATTGCTTTTGAGAAAGCTAGTGAAAATTCTGACGACGAGTTTAATCGTAAGGTTAGGATGCAAAGAGGACAGCCATGGAAAAAATATACTGATATTCAAAAATTCAATGTGTTTAAGTATGGGTGGTTTAGTTACTTTTATTTTGGCCATAAGTATGTAAAATATTTATTGTATATTTTGCATCCGATGTTGTATATAACAAATTTACTTAT
>CAZFTH010000015.1:0-17661 GCA_964521745.1 uncultured Peptostreptococcaceae bacterium | reverse complement strand
GAATAAGAATAACAGATATTATTAAAGCTGAAAAAAGACTCAGAAGTATTTGATTTTAAGGAGGAATAAAAAGTGGCACAAGGAATATTATTAGTTGATGATGCAGCGTTTATGAGAATGATGTTAAAAGATATCCTAGTTAAAAATGGATATGATGTATTAGGTGAAGCTGAAAACGGATTAAAAGCTTTAGAAAAATATAAGGAATTAAATCCTGATTTAGTAATCATGGATATTACAATGCCGGAAATGGATGGAATTGAAGCTGTAAAAGAAATAAAAAAGGTAAATCCGTCAGCGGCTGTAATAATGTGTTCGGCTATGGGACAGCAATCTATGGTTATTGAAGCAATTCAATCAGGAGCTAAGGATTTTATAGTAAAGCCTTTCCAAGCTGACAGAATTATTGAAGCAGTTAGAAAAGTAATAGGATAATGAATCTTTTTCTAGAGATACTAAGAATTGTAGTTTCTTTAGGTATTTTTGGTGCAATTTTATTTGGTGCAAGATATGCTACCATCTTTTGGGCAAAGAGGAACCAATTTGTAAGACAAGAAAGTAATATAAAAATAGTTGAGCAGGTTCCTCTAGCTAGAGATAAAACAATTTTTTTAGTAAAATACAAGCAATATGAATATATAATAGCAACAACTGTGCAAAATATTGAGGTAATTGATAAGATTAAACCAGAGGAAATGGATAATTATGGCAGTTAAATATAATAAAATATTTATATACATAGGGATTTTTTTTGTTTTTTTTATAACTTATTCAGACTTTGGCTTTGCTCAAGAAGTCACAGGTAGCATACCAGACATTTCGCTTCAAATAAATGGCTCAGAAAATCCTAGAGATCTTAGCAATTCCATAGAAATGCTAATCTTGTTTACAGTTTTAACATTGCTTCCTAGTATATTAATTATGATGACTTCTTTTACAAGAATTATTGTGATTTTATCTTTTTTGAAAAATGCTATGGGAGTTCAGCAAGCGATACCTTCTCAAGTTATAGTGGGGCTTTCGCTTTTTTTAACATTTTTTATTATGGCACCTGTGGGAAATGAAGTATATTCTCAGGCTCTAAGGCCATATTTCGACAATGAAATTTCTCAAGAAGAAGCTTTTGAAACGGCTATGATTCCAGTGAGAGAGTTTATGATGAAACAGACAAGAGAAAAAGATATAAAATTATTTATGGATTTATCCAAAAATCAGGAACTCATTAATGTAGAAGATATCACTTTAGAAGATATACCTAATACTGTAATAATTCCTGCATTTATAATTAGCGAACTTAAAACTGGGTTTCAAGTAGGTTTTTTATTGTTTATACCTTTTGTGGTTATAGATATGGTAGTAGCTAGTACGCTTATGTCAATGGGTATGATGATGCTTCCACCTATGATGATTTCTCTTCCATTTAAAATATTATTGTTTGTCTTAGTTGATGGTTGGGATATGGTAATAAAATCGATTATTATTGGATTTAACTAGGAGGCGGCTATATGGATATGGATATTGTTGTTGCAATAATGCAACAGTCACTGACTATGGTGCTTCTTTTATCAGCTCCAATGCTTTTGATTGGATTGCTAGTAGGTCTTATAGTTAGCGTTTTTCAAGCCACCACACAAATACAAGAAGCAACTTTAGCTTTTGTTCCTAAAATAGTCGCAGTTATGCTTTCTATGGTAGTGTTTGGACCTTGGATGATGTCTTCAATGGTAAATTTTACTCAAAATTTATTTGAAAATATTGATAAATTTATTAAATGATTGGATAAATTATGATAAATGAACTATTTACAACGGTTATTGCTTCTTTAAACGTGTTTTTACTTATCTTGTCAAGGACTATAGGTTTTATATCTGTTTCACCTGTTTATGGGAGAAATGGTATTCCTATGTATGTCAAAATTGGTCTAAGTATTATTATATCTTACATAGTATTACCTTTTTTGATTTTTGAGACGTCAACCCCCATAGGATCTGCTGAATTGATTTTTCTGTCATTTAAAGAAGTTATTACTGGGTTGGGTTTAGGGTTGATTGCTCAGCTCTTTTTTTCTATTTTTGCATCAGCTGGTTCGATTATTGATATTCAATTAGGACTTTCTATGTCTCAAGTTTATGATCCTCAAATAGGAGGACAAGTTACAGTAACTTCGAAATTTATAGATATTTTTGCATATTTGATTTTTTTATATATAGATGGACACCATTATCTTATGAGAGCTATAATTAACAGTTTTTATATTATGCCTCTCGGAAGTGCACAAATATCAAATGATAATTTTATTAATTTTACTGTGAAATTAATAAGCTATTTATTTGTAAGCGCTATTACAATTGCTATTCCTATTATAATTAGTATATTTTTAGGTAATTTACTTTTAGCTTTTATGGCAAAAATTATGCCTCAAATGAATGTTTTTGTTGTAGGTATGCCATTTAAGATTTTTATGGGACTTATTGTTTTTATAATTTCCTTACCTTATATAGGAGAATTGATAAGAAAAATATTAATGAATATATATCAATATTTATATTTGTTTTTAGATATAGTTAAAGGATAAAATATGACTGAAGTAAAATTGATAATTAATTTACAATTATTCACTGAAGAAAAAACAGAAAAAGCATCACCTAAAAAGAAACAAGATTCCAGGAAAAAGGGTCAAGTGATGCAAAGCAGAGAGATTAATACGGCTGCTGCATTGATGGCTTCAGTTCTTGCACTTAAGTATTCGGGTGGCTTTATGTTTAGGACTATGACAGAAGCTACCTATTTTTTTAGAGATTTATTTTATACAGATATATTAAGTGAAAGTGTAGGCGGTTATAAAGTTTTAATGTATATGATGATATATGTAACAAAAGCAGTTGTTATTGTAATTGCAGTTGGTTTCGTAGCAGCATTTGTGACTTCTAAGATTCAAGTAGGGAATCTATTTACAACAGAGACTTTGAAAGTCAAACCTGAACGGCTTAACCCTGTAGAAGGCTTTAAAAGAATGTTTAGTATGAGAAGTTTTGTAGAATTAATTAAATCTTTACTGAAAATTGGGATTGTAGGTTTTGTAGGTTATAGTTATTTAGCTAACAATATAGAGCTTGTTCTAAAAAGCTCTCAACTAAGACCAATTCAATTTTCATATATGATATTTGAACTATCAATTAATTTAGCAATTAGAATGACATTTGCAATAACAATTATAGCAATTTTAGATTTTTTTTATCAAAGGTTTGATTATGAAAAGAACCTAAAAATGTCAAAACAAGAAGTTAAAGAAGAGTATAAACAATCAGAGGGTGACCCTCAAATAAAATCGAAAATCAAAGAAAAACAAAGGCAAGCAGCTATGAGAAGAATGATGCAAGAAATACCTAAAGCTGATGTTATTATTACAAATCCTACTCATTATGCAATTGCTATAAAATATGATGAAAATAAATTTGAAGCACCTTATGTAGTTGCAAAAGGAAAAAATTTAATTGCTCAAAATATAAAAGAAAAAGCAAGAGAAGCAAGTATACCTCTTGTAGAAAATAAACCACTAGCTCAGTCTTTGTATAAAGAAGTTGATATAGGACAAATGATATCACCACAACTATATGAGGCTGTAGCAGAAGTGCTGGCATACGTTTATTCATTAAAAGAAGAAATATAGGAGGCTCTATGAAATCAGGTGATATAGCAATTACTATTGGAATAATTTTTATAATTTTGATGATTATTATTCCCATACCTTTATTTTTAGTAGATATATTATTGAGTCTCAACATATCGTTAGCTCTACTTATATTACTTATTTCTATGTACAATAAAGAGGCACTGGATTTTTCTGTATTTCCATCGCTTTTATTAATTACAACACTATTTAGACTATCTTTAAATATTACAACTACAAGGTATATATTATCCGAAGGAAATGCGGGTCAAGTTATAGAAGCTTTTGGTAATTTTGTTATGGGAGGAAATCCTGTAGTTGGTTTTGTTGTTTTTATAATTATAGTAATAGTTCAGTTTATGGTTATAACAAAGGGTTCAGAGCGTGTAGCAGAAGTTGCTGCTAGATTTACATTAGATGCTATGCCTGGAAAGCAGATGGCTATTGATGCTGATTTAAATTCTGGTTTAATTGATGAAAGAGAAGCGAAAAATAGAAGATTAAAAATTCAAGGTGAAGCAGATTTTTATGGTGCTATGGACGGAGCTTCGAAATTTGTTAAAGGAGATGCAGTAGCAGGTATTCTAATAACATTAGTAAATGTTATTGGAGGTTTTGTTATAGGAGTTATTATTCAAGAAATGCCTATGGGAGAAGCTTTAGCTAGATTTACTATTTTATCAGTTGGGGACGGATTGGTATCTCAAATTCCTGCATTATTAATTTCTACAGGAACTGGTATAGTTGTAACTAGAGCTACATCCGAATCAAATCTTGGAAGAGATTTTATAGACCAGTTATTTAATAATTATAAAATAATGTTCATCATATCTGGAGTGCTTTTCTTTTTAGCAATTACACCTCTTCCTTTTGTTCCATATATGTTTTTATCATTAGTATTTTTATTTTCTGGTTTAAATATGCTTAGAAGATCTAGAATTGAAGCAAGAGAACCAGAAATTACGGAAGAGCAAGATGATGTTGAAGAGATAAGAAGACCAGAAAATGTGTTACCACTATTAAATGTAGATCCTATCGAATTAGAATTTGGTTATGGAATTATACCACTGGCCGACAAATCCCAAGGTGGAGATTTGTTTGATAGGTTGGTTATGATAAGGCGACAATGCGCTTTAGAACTTGGAATTGTAGTGCCTATGATAAGATTAAGAGATAATATACAGCTACAGCCTAATGAGTATGTAATCAAAATTAAAGGAGTAGAAGTTTCAGGAGGCGAAATTCTTTTTGACCATTATCTAGCAATGAATCCTGGAGTAGCAGATGGAGATATCAAAGGAATTGATACTGTTGAGCCAGCTTTTGGGCTTCCTGCAAAATGGATTGATGAAAAAGAACGTGAAAGAGCTGAGATATTTGGGTATACGGTAGTTGATCCCCCTTCTATTATATCTACTCACTTAACAGAAATCATAAAAAAACATGCCCATGAATTAATAGGAAGACAAGATGTAAAAATGCTTCTTGATAATCTTAAAGAAACCCATCCTACTTTAGTAGATGAAGTTATACCATCTCTTTTATCTATTGGAGATATCCAAAAAGTATTATCAAATTTACTTAGGGAAGGGGTATCTATTAGGAATTTTAGTAATATTATGGAAGCTTTAGCAGATTATGGTCAAGTTACTAAAGATACTGATATGCTTACTGAATATTCAAGACAAACTATGTTTAGATCCATTACAAAGCAATTTATTGCCAGAGATGATGCGAAAGTAATAACTCTCGACCCTGATCTTGAAAGAATAATAATGGAGTCTTTGCAAACTACTGAAACTGGAACCTATATGGCCTTAGAACCAAGTATATCTCAAAAATTAATATCTAGTTTAGGAAAAGAGGTTGAAAAGGTTATATCTATTGGGGAACAACCATTAATAGTTACTGCTCCAGTTGTAAGATTTTACTTTAAAAAATTTGTAGAACAGATAAGTGATGATATAATAGTTTTATCATATAATGAAATAGACCCAAAAACAAAAATCCAGTCTATAGGGACGGTGAGTGTATAGTGCAAATAAAGAAATTTATTGGAGAAAATATAACTCAAACTATGGCATTAGTAAAAAAAGAGATGGGTAATGATGCTATCATTCTTCAGACTAAAAAAACAAAATCGAAAGGTTTTTTAGGTTTTTTTAAAAAAGACTTAGTTGAAGTTCTTGCTGCTATTGAACCAGACAAAGCGAATCTGAAAGTATCTAAAAGCAAAATCGAAGATAAGAATAGAGTTAAAAATGAAATTAGGCATAATGTCGATAAGGAAATACAATATATAGATAGAAAAACTGATAAAAATGAGGTATCATTTAAAGAAGTAAATAAGATTTATCAAAAACCTATTTCTAACAATAAAAATGCTAAAAATGAAGACTTAAGTAAAGATATTGATGAGATAAAAAGTGTAATAAAAGACTTGAATAATAGATTTGTTGAAACTTTTAAAAACGAAGAAGATGAAGCTATAAATGAATTAAAGGGTAAATATGTAAAAAAATTAAAAAATAAAGGTATTTCTGATTCGTTGGCACATAGTATTGTCGGTCAAGCTCTTTTGGATTATAAAGATTGTAATAAAGAAATAATATTAAAGATAATAAATTCTAAATTTGCTGATATTAAAATTAAGGAAGATGCATACACACAAAAATATAATGTTTTCGTAGGACCAACTGGAGTCGGAAAGACAACAACTTTGGCAAAAATTGCTTCAAATTTAGCAATAGCTCAAGGAAAAAGAATTGGGTTTATGACTTTGGATACGTATAGGATTTCGGCTGTAGAGCAGTTGAGAACTTATGCTGAAATATTAAATTGCCCTATTGAAGTAGCTTATGACAAAAATGATGTTACAGAGGCTATTAACAGACTAGATAGTAGAGACTCAATATTTATTGATACAGCTGGCAGAAGTCATAAAAATAGAATTCATATGGAAGAGCTTGAAGAAATTTTAGAAAGTATCAAAGAGAAAGAAATATTTTTAGTACTTAGTGCAAATTTTAATATAGACGATATAAAAGATATACTTGAGGTATATAATTTTATTGATGAGTTTAGTATAGTGGTTACAAAGATGGACGAAACTTCAAGAGAAGGCTTAGTTTTAGATATTTTGAATGAAGCTAAAAAACCCATATCATATATTGCATATGGACAAAATGTTCCAGACGATATAGAGTCCTTTGACTTTACAAAATTTGTAAATGAATTTTTAAGGGAGATTTAACATGCAGAATTTCGATCAAGCTCAAAGGCTTAGAGAAGCAGTCGTGTTTAAAAAAAATACAGAACATAAAGACAATATAGATTCTTCTAATACTAGAGTTATATGTATATCTAGTGGTAAAGGTGGAGTTGGAAAAAGTAATTTCACAATAAACCTTGCTATAGCTCTTCAATCACAAGGTAAAAAGGTTATTGTTATTGATGCGGATTTGGGGCTTGCAAACGTCGAAATATTATTAGGGATAATGCCAAAGTATACACTTTTAGATGTAATAAGTAAAAATAAAAATATTAGGGATGTAATTACCAGAGGGCCTATGGAAATTGGTATAATTTCTGGTGGTTCAGGAATTCAGTCTATGGCAGAATTATCTTTTTATGATATGAACAAACTACTAAACGAAATAAATGACCTTAAAAATATGGCAGATTATATATTAATAGATACGGGAGCAGGAATATCTAAATCAGTAACTGCTTTTATAGAGGCTTCTGAAGAACTTATAGTCATAACAACATGTGAACCACCTGCTATTGCAGATGCTTACGCACTTATAAAAATAATTTCGAGTATAGATAAAAATAAAAAAATAAGTCTAGTTCCAAATAGAGCGGAAGACTTAAAAGAAGCTGAAAATGTTTATTTAAAATTAAGTTCTGTATCTAAAAAGTTTTTAGATGCTAATATAGAATATCTTGGAGAAATTTTAGATGATGACAATGTTGCTAAATCAGTAAAAAGACAAATTCCTTTCTTTATGAATAATCCGAAATCAAAAGCTAGCCAAGGTATACAAAATATATCAGAGAGACTTCTCGATAGGCCAGTTTCTCAAAAAGGTTTTAATAGTTTTATGAAAAAATTAAAAGGACTATTTGGAGGAGGTGCATAATGAAAGATAAAAATTTTCCTCAGATTGGTCAAAAGCTAATAATTATAAGAACAAAAATGACTGGAGAAAAGGTGGAATATGTAAGTCAACTTATGGACGTGGAGCCAAATGGAGACTTCGCAGTTGCAGTTCCTATTAAAAATTCTCAATTAGTAACATTGCTTAATGGTACTAAAATAACAGTTATTTACAACAACAATGAAAGTGGAATGCTAGAATTTGAAGCTGAAGTATTGAGAAAAATTAATGGCAAAGTCCCAGTGATGTATATTAGAAAAATGAGTGAAATTATTAAAGGCCAAAGGAGAAATTATTTTAGGCTTGATTTAATAGTGGGAGTAAAAATAATAAAGGCAAATGATGAAACTTTATATTCTGGATTCAGCAAAGATATAAGCGGAGGTGGCTTAAGATTAATAACTGATGCTGAATTAAATGAAGGTGATATTATTCACGTTAATTTTGAAATCGATGATAGAAATTATAATCTAAAATCTCAAGTTAAAACAAAATTTAAATCCACAGAAAATAAAAATGAAGTAGGAGTCGAATTTTTGGATATAATTGAAATAGATAGAAATGATTTAATTAAGTATTTATTTCTTCAACAGAGAATGCTTATTAAAAGAGGGATGTAGAATGCAAAATATTAAAGTTCTAATAGTAGACGATTCTGCTTTTATTAGGAAAATGCTTAGAGATTTATTAGAGATTGATAAATCTATAAAGGTAGTTGCTGCCGTAAAAAATGGTAAAGAAGCTATAGATTATATAAATTTTAATCCTGTAGATGTAATTACTTTAGATGTTGAAATGCCGATAATGGATGGGATAGAAACTTTAAAAGAAATAATGAGAGTAAAACCTACTCCTGTTGTTATGCTCAGCTCCTTGACAAAAGAAGGAGCAGACATGACATTTAAGGCCCTGGATTTAGGAGCTGTTAATTTTCTAGCTAAACCTACAAATATTTTTAAAATAAGCTCTTCGACTGATATACAAGATAATATTATCGATAAGGTAAAAGAAGCATCAAGGGTAAGAGTAAGCAAAATAACAAATATAAAACCAAGGAATATAAAAATAAATAATTTACAGCCAGGATATACTACAGGAATTAGAGATAATGATATAAAAAAAATAGTTGCAATTGGAACCTCTACAGGAGGTCCAAGAGCATTGCAAGAAGTAGTTAGTAATTTGTCAGGGAACTTTCCTGCACCT
Source organism: uncultured Peptostreptococcaceae bacterium (assembly GCA_964521745.1). Taxonomy (GTDB): domain Bacteria; phylum Bacillota; class Clostridia; order Peptostreptococcales; family Filifactoraceae; genus Acetoanaerobium. Next base: position 8,622 of record CAZFTH010000015.1, on the reverse strand, counting down.
ATATTTATCGTACAGCATATGCCGAAAGGTTTTACTAAATCACTTGCAGATAGGCTTAATTCTATATCTAAAGTCACAGTAAAAGAAGCTGAGGATAATGAGCTGGTAGAAAATTCCACTGCTTATATAGCTCCTGGAGACAAGCATTTAAAAATAGAAGCTATATCTAAAAATAAATATAAAATAAGACTAGATGATGGACCAAATGTATCGGGACATAAACCATCTGTTGATGCATTATTTTATTCCTTATGCGATGTACCAACAAATGATATAATATCAGTAATAATGACAGGCATGGGAGCAGACGGAGCAAAAGCAATGGAACAATTAAAACTTATAAAAAACTCTATAACTCTAGTTGAAGATGAATCTACATGTGTAGTGTTTGGAATGCCAAAGTCAGCTATAGCAACTGGGAAAGTCGATAAAGTTTTACCACTTAACAAAATAGCTTTAGAGCTTAATAAAATCTTGGGGGTGTAATATGCTAGATTTTGAACAATATATTGATATATTTATAGATGAATCAAAAGAACATTTACAAAGTTTAAATCAATGTTTGCTTGATTATGAATCAAACACAGAAAATTTAGAAACAGTAAATGAAATTTTTAGAATTGCACATACTTTAAAGGGCATGTCTGCAACTATGGGATTTGAAACAATTGCTTCATTAACTCATAAAATGGAAAATATTTTAGATGGTATAAGATCTCATAAACTTCAAACTACGGGGGAAATGGTAGATATACTATTTGAAGGATTGGATATTTTAGAAGAGGAAGTTAAAAGTATAGAGACAACTGGAAAAGAAAAAGAAATAGATATAAAAAATATAATAGCAAGACTAGATGATATAGAAAAGCAAAAACCGAGTAAAGCAAAAGAGACTATCAAAAACACTTTAGACTCTGACAATTCTAATGATTCTCACGTTTTGGAAATTAGCCAAGAAGACAAAGAAACTATAGTAAATGTAGCTTTGGATATGGCTGAAAATGGATTTCAAATATACAAATTATGGATTAAGCTGGAAAAGGGATGTATGTTAAAAGCAGCTAGAGCTTTTCTAGTTTTTAAATCTCTTGAAGCAAAAGGTGAAATAGTTTATTCTAGTCCATCATCTGATGATATTGAGGATGAAAAATTTGAAGATAGTTTTATAGTCTTATATTCAACTAAGTTATCTATTGAAGAAGTAGAAAAAATAGTTATTGAAGTTTCAGAGGTTGAAACAGTTGAAATTTCAATTTATGATATTACAAAAGATGATGTAAGTAAGTCTGAGCAAAGTCAAGTAGTAGATGTTCAGACTAATGAACAAATTATATCTGAAGATAAAGGAAATATTAATCTTAAAGAAAACAAAACAGATATTAAAAATGAAATAGTTAAAGACAAAAAAGTTGAGTCTGATTCAGTTACAAAGAAAAGTAAGACTGGAAAAACTGTAAGAGTAGATATAGATAGACTTGACAATCTAATGAATCTAGTGAGTGAACTTATTATAGTTAAGACTAGACTGGAAGATGATGAAATAAGTTCAAATCAGCAGAATATGAATGATGCAGTTGAATATTTAGAGAGAATAACAACTAGTTTACATGATGCTGTTACAAAAGTAAGAATGGTTCCTGTTGAAAGAGTTTTTAATCGCTTCCCTAGAATGGTAAGAGATTTATCAAAAGATTTGAATAAAGAAATTGAGTTATTTATGGCTGGGGAAGAAACAGAAGTAGATAGAACAGTAATAGATGAAATTGGAGACCCGCTAATTCATCTACTTAGAAATTCTATTGACCATGGAATAGAAGTCCCGGAAGTGAGACTTCAAAAAGGTAAAAATGAAAAAGGTAAAGTTAATCTAAATGCATATCCCGATGGAAATACAGTAGTAATCGAAGTTTCTGATGATGGGGCAGGAATCAATGTCGAAAAAGTAAAACAAAAAGCTATAGACAAAGGGTTGATAACTACGGAACAAGCTAGAGAGATGGACTCAAATAAAGCAGCAGAATTAATTTTTGCGCCAGGGTTTAGTACAGCAGACAAAGTATCTGACATTTCAGGACGTGGAGTTGGACTAGATGTAGTTCTTACAAAGATTGAAGCTCTTGGTGGAAATGTAGAAATTGAGACTGAGAAAGACAAAGGTTCAAGATTTATAATAAGACTACCTCTTACACTTGCTATTATTCAAGCCCTGCTTGTGATTATTGGGGATGAAAAGTATGCAATCCCTCTAAATAACATTAAAGAAATAACTGATATAAATACTGAAGAAATAAGATTGATAGAGCAAAAAGAAGTGATATTGTATAGAGACAATCCATTACCTCTATTAAGGCTATCAGAGGTCTTGGATTGTAAGGAGCAAAATAGAGCACAAGGAGAAGCGACAGTTGTAATCGTTAAAAAAGGCGATAAGGAAATAGGGCTTATCATTGATTCTCTCATTGGCCAACAAGAAATAGTAATAAAATCACTTGGTAGATACTTGAACTTTGTAAAAGAAATTGCTGGTGCAACCATACTAGGTAATGGTGGAGTTGCTCTTATTATCGATACTAATTCATTATTTTAGACTAGGAGGTGAAAGTTTTATGAATGATAATCAATTTGTAATTTTTAGGCTAGCAGACGAATATTATGGAATTAAAATTGAAAATGTTGAAACCATTGAGAGGATAATGGAGATAACTAGAGTTCCAAAAACTCAAACTTATATCAAAGGAGTAATTAACTTAAGGGGAGAAATTGTTCCCATTATTGACTTAAGAGATAGATTAGGTCTACCAGGAAGACAATATGATTCAGAAACTAGAATTATTGTCAACAAAAAGCAAGATTTGATGATTGGATACATTGTAGATTCAGCTTCAGAAGTAAAAGATATACCTCCGTCAGCGATTAACTATGGAACTTTTGAAGAAAATATTTCTGAAACATTTGTAAAAGGAATAGGCAAAGTAGAAAATCAAATGATAATTTTGCTAGATGTAGATAAGATAATGGAACATTAGAACTTACATCTTACTAAGGAGAATATTATGGATTTTAGTATGGATAATATAAATGGTTTATATCTAGATGTTTTGAAAGAAATTGGAAATATAGGATCAGGAAACGCTGCTACATCTCTTTCTAAGATGATTAATAAATCTGTAAATATGGAAGTTCCAAATATTGAAGTAGTAGAAACTGAAAAAGTAGTCGAATTATTTGAAGATGAAGAAGAAATAACAGTTGGGGTTTATATAAACTTCAATGGAGATATTAATGGTACAATTTTAACTTTATTAGATAAAGCTTCTTCTGATAATTTAGTTAGAATACTTTTTGGTAAAAAGCCAGAAAATGAAATATATAATGAGATAGAGTCATCGGTAATTCAAGAATTAGGAAATATTATGTCGAGTGGGTATGTAACATCTATATCGATGATGACTTCATTAAACATCAATATTTCTGTTCCTGCAGTAAATATTGATATGGTGAGCTCGATTTTAAGTGTTCCTGCAGTTGAATATGGACTTGAAAGTGATAAATTAATTTTAATAGAAAATAAATTAGAAATAGACGATGAGAAAATTAAATGTTATTTCTTTTTTATGCCAGACTTGACATCTTTTGACACCTTATTTAGAAGCTTAGGGGTGTTAGATAATGGATAAGACTATGAAAGTAGGTATGGCAGACTACAAAGTAGGTTCGGGTGAAGAAACTTTAATCACACTTGGATTGGGGTCATGCGTTGGGGTTATTATTTATGATTCATCAAGAAAAATTGCTGGGATGGCCCATATAATGCTCCCATCAAGTCTTGAAATAAAAAACAACTCCAATAAAATGAAGTTTGCTGACACCTGTATAGATATGATGATGGATGACCTTTACAAAATGAAGGTATCAAAAACATCATTAAAAGCAAAAATAGCAGGCGGAGCTCAGATGTTTAGTGTATCTCTTAATACTGAAAGTTTAAACATAGGAAAAAGAAATGTAATTGCAGTTAAGGAAAAACTCAAATCATTAAAGATACCGATAATAGCAGAAGATGTACTAGGAAACCACGGAAGAACTATAAAGTTTGATTGTAGCACCCAGCAGCTAAATATAAAGAGTATTGGTAAAGGAGAGCACTTCATATAAAGGCAATAAATTCAAAGGGTTCCAAAGGAGTTTTTATGGAAAAGTATTTTATGATGTGGATATTATTAAACTATATATTTTCGATGACAATTTTATTCATAACAATGCTTAAGCAATGGAACCTTTTTAAGTTTTTATCAACCATACTTATTTTAACTGTTGGAATAAATTTGATAGTACTGGTAATTAGTTTAATGATTAGAACCTTAAATAAAAAACAAAAAGAAGAGAACGTTATCGATATGCTTATACCATCTGAGACAGAAGATGAGATTAAAGAAATATTGAAAGAAGCATCTCAGATAGATGAAAATGAAATCGAAAATGAAGATGAGTTTAGAGACTGGACCCCAGAAAAATAGAAAAGGGGGAATGATGTATGTCTACACAAACAGATATTTGGGAAAAATATATAAAAGAAGATAATGAAGAAATTAAGAAAGAACTAAAAAAAAATATAATCGAAGAATATATAAACTTAGTAAAAATAATTGCTGGTAAGTTGTATAATTATTATGCTAGTAATATAGAATATGATGATTTAGTTAGTTATGGAGTTATAGGGTTAATAGATGCTATAGATAAATTTGATCCAACAAAAAATATCAAATTTGAAACATATGCATCGATAAGAATTAGAGGGGCTATAATTGATCAGATTAGAAATTTAGACTGGATACCAAGATCTATAAGACAAAAATCAAAGATATTAAAAGATGCTAACGAAGCCTTAGAATCTAAATTAGGAAGGGAAGCTTCCTATCAAGAAATTGCAAAATATTTAGGCAAATCAGAACAAGAAGTTTTAAGTTTAATAGATGAAACATCTGTTTATAATGTATTATCTATTGAAGATGATTTTAATGAGTCTTTTAAAATTCAATTAAAAGATGAAAGTATAGAATCTAGTCCTGAAGATTTGACGGTTTATAATGACACTATAAAAGAGCTTGAAAGAACAATAGGTGAACTTAATGAAAGAGAGCAATTGATTATTAATTTATATTATTATGAGGGATTAACATATAAGGAAATTGGTGAAATATTGAGTATTTCTGAATCTAGGGTCTCTCAAATTCACAGCAAAGCTATATCAAAAATGAGAAAACAATTTCAGCACTAAGGAGGCCGTGGTTAATGTTTCAGCGAATTAGTTTTGATAAAAAAATAGATGACTACACCCTTAAACTGGTTGTAACGAAAGACTATATGAAAGCATATCTAGAAATATCTCTGGATACCGATGAGATACCTGACAAAAATCTCACAACAGAAGAAATTGAAAATTTCTTAAAAGAAAAAGAAATTGTATATGGAGTTCATAAAAATGTTATTCAAGATATGATAGATTCTAGAATATATCAAAAATCAGTTTTAATAGCTGAAGCTGATATGCCTCAAAAAGGTGAAGACGGATATATACAATACACTCACAGAATGAAAAATTCCATATCATTAAATCAAGATGATAAAGGAAATATAAATTTTAAAGAATTAGGATGGTTTATACAAGTTTCTAAGGGAGATGTTTTAGCAGAAAAAATCCCACCTACTACAGGTAAGGGCGGGAAAAACTTGAAAAACGAAGAAATTTCAGCTGTTCCAGGGAAAGAAGCTGTATTTAAATATGGTAAAAATGTGGAAGAAAATGAAGAAAAAACTATACTTAAATCCGCTAAAGATGGAAGGCTGGAATATGCAGGAGATAAACTTCAAGTTAATGATGTACTAACGATTAAAGGCAGTGTAGATACAAGTACAGGAAATATTCATTTTGGTGGAGATATTGTTATAAATGGTGATATTAAAACAGGATTTGAAGTTGAGTGTATTGGGAGTTTGGAAGTAAACGGAGTGATTGAGGCTGCCAATATTACTGTAGGAAGAGATTTAGTTGTAAAAGGTGGAATACAAGGAAATGCAAAAACTTCCATAAAAGTTAATGGTAGTACAATTTGTAGATTTATAGAAAACGCTTGCGTTTTTTCTGAAAAAGATATAATAACAGATTTTGTAGTCCATAGTAACATAAGTTGTGGTTCAAATCTAATAGTAAAAGGTAAAAAAGGTTTAATTGTAGGAGGAGAACTAAAAGTAAAAAATGAAGTAAATGCTCAAGTTGTTGGTTCTTATATGGGAACGAAGACTTTAATAGAGATTGGTCTCGATCCAACTCAAAAAAATAAATTAGATGCATATAGAGATGAACTTCATTCTTGTCAAAAGAAACTAAAAGACTTACAGCCAACTATAGAAACTGGAAAACAGTTGTTACAAAGAGGTCTGATGGATAATATAAAAAAGATTTCTTTTGTGAAAATGTTAGAAGATTATAATAAAACAGCCCAAAATATAAATATTATAGAAACTGAAATTCAAAAGATTGAAAAACAGCTTAGTGAAATAAGGTATGGAGTAATGCAGGTAAAAGATAAAGTTTATCCCGGAGTAAAAATTACTATTGGTAGATATAGTAGGTATATAAAAGATGAAATTGGAGCATCAAAATTTTATGTTCAAGATGGAGACATAATGATTCATAAAAGTTAAATTAGGAGGATGTATGTCGCAGAGTATTATTTTAATGTTGATTGGCGTAGCATTCGTGCTTAATATTGTATCGTTCCTTGTATTTGTAAAAAAAGATGAATCATCAAAAGCAGATGATAACCTTCATGGAGAATTGATTTTACTTAATAGATCTAGTGGTAAAATTATTGAGGAGATTGAGAATCTTAAATATGAAATAACTTCAATAGAAAAGAAACTAGAAAATGATGATGATATTATAAAAAGATATACAAAACAAGGTATGAATAATATGGACATAGCAAAAGCCATGAATAGAAGTGTTAAAGAAATTGATTTAATTATGAAGATGAGAGGAAATGTATAAACGCTATGGGAAAAAAGATAGCTACATATTTGCTAGGAGTTGCTATGGGGATTATTCTTATGCTGTTATTTAATACACTTATCTTCGATATGAATTCAAACGAAAAAGAATTATTAGACTTAAAAGAAACTTATGAAAACCTTATGCAAGAAAAAAATAAGCTTGAAGCAGAACTTGATACAAAAATAAAATCAGAAGATAGCATAGAAGATTCTCAAAAAAATACAATTGAAATTAATATTTCTCAAAATGAGTCTCATGAAAAAATTGCTAATAAACTTGTGGATGAAGGTGTTTATTCTCATAAGAATGACATTATGTTTATTCTAGAAATTTTAGAATATGATAAGTTGGAAGCAGAAAAATATCTCGTTGATTATGGAGTAGTTCCAAAACACACCAACGCCCTAAAGCTTTATGATGAAAAAAGTCTTAGAATAAGAGAAATTTTGTCTAAAGAAAAAATAATTGAAGATGAAGATTCTTTTGAAAAATTTCAATACATAATTGATAGAAGCACTAGAATTATACCAGGAAATAAAATATTTAAAAGAAATAGTTCACTTAGAGAAATTATAGATATATTATCAAATTAAGCCTATTATACAATATAATTTATTGTAGATATATAAATAATTCTTGATTTTATTTCAACTTTCTTATATTATATTATAGGAATTAAATCACACACGTTCTTTAATTTTTGAGATGGTGCCGAGAGGTTTCTTAAAGAGATGAAAAGGACGGAGGTAAAAAACCAAGGAGGAAATTAAATGTCAGTAGTAAGTATGAAACAATTATTAGAAGCAGGAGTTCATTTTGGTCACCAGACTAGAAGATGGAACCCTAAAATGTCAAGATTTATATTCACAGAGAGAAATGGAATATATATTATTGATTTACAAAAAACAGTTAAGAAAATCGAAGAAGCCTATAACTTTGTTAGAGAAGTAGCTGAAACAGGAAAGCCAATTCTTTTTGTAGGAACAAAAAAGCAAGCTCAAGATTCTATAAAAGAAGAAGCTGAAAGAGCAGGAATGTACTATGTGAACGAGAGATGGCTAGGTGGAATGTTAACTAACTACCAGACTATCAAAAAGAGAATAGATAGATTAAGAGAACTTGAAAAAATGCAAGAAGATGGAACTTTTGATGTTCTTCCTAAAAAAGAAGTAATCCAACTGATGAATGAAAAAGAAAAACTAGAAAAATACCTTAACGGTATTAAAGATATGCCAGAAGTTCCAGGTGCTATTTTTATAGTAGATCCTAGAAAAGAAAGAATAGCTGTTAAAGAAGCTCATAAACTTGGAATTCCAGTTGTTGGTATAGTTGATACAAACTGTGATCCAGATGAAATTGACTTCCCTATCCCAGGAAATGACGATGCAATCAGAGCCGTAAAACTTATTGCGTCTACTATTTCACAAGCTATTATTGAAGCAAAGCAAGGTCAAATTGAAGAAACTACATCTACTGAAGAAGCTGCCGTAGAAGCAGAAGTAGTAGAAGCTGAATAATATAAATTGGGTAAGGGCAAGCCCTTACCCTTACTAATGTACAGGAGGAGA
>CAZFTH010000014.1:11111-18710 GCA_964521745.1 uncultured Peptostreptococcaceae bacterium | reverse complement strand
CTGTAATCCTAGAGCAACCTATAAGTTCAGCTAGTTCTTGATGAGTAAATATCCTGTTTAGAACAGTTTTGTCATCCTTTTTAGTTGAATCTTGGTAACTGAGCCTTAGCAAAGTATCTGCCAATCTTTTTATAGATTTATTAAACACCATACTTTTCATCTGAAATAAAGTTATTCTATACTTTCTAACCATACTATGAATAAAAAATTCGTAGTTTTTAGGACTTTCCCTCAAAGCCTGTTCTAGTGCTTTCTTATTTATTATTGCCACTTCAGATGCTTCCACTGCTTTTACAATAAGCTCGCATTTACTTTGAGTAAAATAATCCATTTCACCAAATATTTCTCCTCTTTTGAGGAAAAACAGTGACTTTTCTAACCCTTGGGGACTATAAAGTGTTTGTTTCACTGTTCCTTCTAAAACAATCCCAACAAACTCATATCCTTCTATATCAATTAGTTCTTTTTTCTTATATTTCTTTATATTTCCAGAAGATGCTAGATTTACAAAAAACTGTTTCATCTCCTCCTGTTTTTTCTCTTCAAATAATAGGTCATACATTTGCTTCACCTCTACCAAAACTTATCCAATCATTTACATAAAATTTATGCTAAATCAATTATATCATAGAGGCAAATTAAAAGAGCCTTCGCTAATTTATAGCAAAAGACTCTTTATTATTAGCAGATTGCTCCACCTGATTTTTTTATATCTTCATTATTTATTACAGCTGCTTTTATGGCTGATTCTAGCGCTTTACTTATATGCTCAACTGGCATATAAGGCTGATTCTTTTTATCCAAAACCTGCTCATTTATAAATGGAACATGGATAAATCCGCCTCTCATATTTTTATAGGTTTTATTAATATGATATAAAACTCCATACATAATATGGTTACATACAAAAGTTCCTGCAGAATTTGAAATCGATGCTGGTATACCTTGGCCTTTTATTTCTTCTACCATAGCTTTAATTGGAAGATTTGAAAAATAAGCATTTTCTCCATCTTCAAATACTGGAATATCTATAGGTTGATTGCCTTCGTTATCTTCTATCCTAGCATCATCTACATTTATAGCTACTCTTTCAATCGTTATGTCATATCTTCCACCTGCTTGTCCTATGCATAAAACAATATCCGGCTTTTCTAATTCCATAGCTTCTTTTACTTTTTCTATAGATTTATTAAATACTGTTGGAATCTCAAGCTTTATTATTTTTGCTCCCTCTATTGTATCTTTTATACCTTTTACAGCTTCCCAAGCTGGATTAATCTTTTCTCCTCCAAAAGGATCAAAACCTGTAATTAAAACTTTCACTAAATTACCTCCTCAAGTTATATCTAAAATGCCCAAAAATACATAAGTGCTATATGGGTTAAAAGCATTGCTATTGCAAATGGAATCTGACTTATAATTACTCTTTTTTCATTCTTAGTTTCCAAAATTGCAGCTGGAACAACATTAAAATTAGCTGCCATAGGTGTCATAAGAGTTCCACAATATCCTGCAGTCAAAGCTAAAGTTCCTACTATTGCAGGATTTGCTCCTTGTGAATATACGAAAGGAATTCCTATACCCGCTGTAATAACTGCAAATGCAGCAAATGCATTTCCCATTATCATTGTAAATATTGCCATGCCTAGACAGTAAGCTATTACTCCAAGCAATATATTCCCTTGAGGTATAACGCTAGATATCCCTGTAGATATAACCTCTCCTACACCAGCTACAGCAAAAAGTGCTCCTAGAGCTGCAAGAAGCTGAGGCAGAATACTAGATGAACCAATCTGCTGCAATAATCTGCTTCCATCATACGAAATATAACTTGGACTTGCTTTAGTCATAGCAAGCGTCATTATAATTGAAATCACAGTACCAATACCTAAACCTACTAGTCCTCCAAGTGTTGTAAACTGAGCTATTAAGAAAGCAAATACTGCCATACTAAGCGCAGGAAGGAAAATTTTATTTCCAATACGTTCTGACTCTCTTTGCCTAAACTCATCTGGTGCATTTTCCTGATTTCCAATAGCTACTTGTTTGAAGGCTGTAAGTCCTCCCATAGCTAATATCATGATTCCAACTATTTCAGACGAAATATATTTTCCTATCATAAATGTAAGTCCCAACAATATCCAAAATATAGCTGTCCCTATTTTTTTAGGATGATTATCATCCTTAAATGCCATATAAGCTGCTGAAAATGCTACAAGCCCAGAAAGTATATAAAAAATCTCTAATAGTATATCTACCATTTCTACGCCCCCTTGTCCACTTTCTTATTTGTTAAAGCTCTTTTTTGAATTCTTTTATCAAGCATATGATTTTGAACTACTGAATACACAAATGCTATTATAGCTATAGGTATTGATGCCTTGGCTACACCTAGTGGCTCTACCTCCACACCTAGTTCTTTTAAAGTACCTACTATAAGCAAGACTCCCCCACTAGCAATAAAGACATTTTGTCCAAAAAAGTTCCCTATATTTTCTGCCGCAGCAGAATAACCTTTGATTTCTTCTAAATCTTCTTCGCTAATTTCTCCATGATTAGACTCTGCTGCTCCTTGCGCCATAGGTAGCACTAAAGGTCTGATAAACTGTACATGTCCTCCTAATCTTAACGATAAGGCAGCTGCTATTTCTCTAATAAATGTATAAGTAGTGATAACCTTGCCGGCTGATACAGTCTTCATACTTTTTATCAAATCCGATGCTCTTTCTCTAAGCCCATATCGTTCTAGTATTCCTATAACTGGAAGTGTAATTAAGAATAATGACATATAACGGTTTGTAATAAAAGCTTCTCCTAGAACTGAAAGGATTTCTGGAAATGACAACCCTCCAACTAATCCCGTCGCTATTCCAGCAATAAGCACTACAGCTATCGTGTCTAGCTTCAGCGCAAAACCAATAACAATAATTAAAACACCTATAAGTTTAATCACCTATATCCCTCCTATCATTTTTTACTAATTATAGATTCAATATATAAAATTTTCTGTAAAATAGACTACATTTTATATGTATAAAATTATTTTTTTTTGCAAAAAAATAACCCAAACATGGGCTATTTTAAATGCTTACTACATTATTTTATTATACAATTATTTATTCCTATATTCATAGATTTGCCATCTACGGTTCCCACAACTGTAAGTTGCTGACCTTTACTTAGATTTTCTATCTTTGAAATCTCTACCTCATCATCAAAAAAACACTGTACATCTGATAAAGAAAAATCTTGCCCTGAAGATAATATAACAAAGGTTTTTCCTAACATTATACTTATATCGCTAATTTCTCCAGATACTTCAACAACTTTTCCACCATATTCTTTATTGGCTTTAACTTCATTACTTTCATAAGCATTAACAAGCTCTGGAGCAGAAATTATGATTTCTGGAACTAGCTCCTCTTTTACATCTTCTATTTGAGATACCTCAGAAGAATCTGCCTCTGCTATAGTATTATCTTCATTATCGCCACCACCAAGCGCAGCTCCTATTGCACTAATTAAAAATAGAATTATTATACCAGATAAAATTTTGTGCTTCATAAAAAAAATTCTTTGATCTTTTCCACAATGCACACACTTGTTTACTCCCTTTGCAATTTCTTTCCCACAGGCTTTACAGTTAAGCATCAAATTTTCTTTCACTTTAATACCCCCTCTTAAATTTAAATACTACTGTTGATTAACTATAGTGTAACAAAATAAAGAGGAACTATATGGTATGAATTAAACTAAAATCAATTTTTTAGTTTAAAATATTATATTTTTATATTAAGGATGGCAATTTGAAAAAATTTCTAACTTTTAATATTTCAACCCACGCTCCTACGTGAGGGGCGACGATATCACTAATTTGTTTTTCACACGCACACAATTTCAATCCACGCCCCTGCGTGAGGGGCGACCTTTTATTATTCCAAAGAAGAAGGAGGACGATATTTCAATCCACGCCCCTGCGTGAGGGGCGACTCGTTATTTCTATCTATTTATTAGTAAGACTTATTTCAATCCACGCCCCTGCGTGAGGGGCGACGCTATCTTTCAAAATTAATTGTTGACGGTATATTTCAATCCACGCCCCTGCGTGAGGGGCGACCATAGCTTCATTAGTGCGTATCTGATATACTGAATTTCAATCCACGCCCCTGCGTGAGGGGCGACCTGAAACACCCTCTTACTCTAATTCAGTAACAATTTCAATCCACGCCCCTGCGTGAGGGGCGACTCAATAAAGATACAGGCCTTATAGGGACACCAATTTCAATCCACGCCCCTGCGTGAGGGGCGACTAAAAGTATTATGGAGGTTATACGATGAGCCTTATTTCAATCCACGCCCCTGCGTGAGGGGCGACCTGACTGGGATAGTGAATATCATAGAAGCAATGATTTCAATCCACGCCCCTGCGTGAGGGGCGACCATCTGAGGGCAACAGCCTTGATTATGCGGTTAATTTCAATCCACGCCCCTGCGTGAGGGGCGACCCTTTATTGTCACACTAGGATTGGTGTCTTTATATTTCAATCCACGCCCCTGCGTGAGGGGCGACCCATATAGCTTGTAATCTAGCTTATATCTTAGAATTTCAATCCACGCCCCTGCGTGAGGGGCGACATGTAGTATACTATAAATAGGGAGGTGTGTTAGTATTTCAATCCACGCCCCTGCGTGAGGGGCGACCAGTATTAGGGTTAGATAGTCAACGGCCACATATTTCAATCCACGCCCCTGCGTGAGGGGCGACAATAAGACTTGCTTGGGCAAAAGGTAGCAAGTCAATTTCAATCCACGCCCCTGCGTGAGGGGCGACTTCAAAGCTAGTTTGCCTTAAAAGCTTTTTTAATTTCAATCCACGCCCCTGCGTGAGGGGCGACAATTACCTTTGTCCTCAATCTCCCAAACCTTGTATTTCAATCCACGCCCCTGCGTGAGGGGCGACAAAAACAAAGAGGCTTTGAAAACTGTTATGGAATTTCAATCCACGCCCCTGCGTGAGGGGCGACAGTCGGATGGAAATAAATTAATGGGTTACAGAGATTTCAATCCACGCCCCTGCGTGAGGGGCGACTTTTTCACTGACTGACACGAGGTAAGCAAGGATATTTCAATCCACGCCCCTGCGTGAGGGGCGACGTCAACATCTACTAGGATATCTCCTAATAGTATTTCAATCCACGCCCCTGCGTGAGGGGCGACCAAAGTTTCATTAATGCGTATCTGATATACTGTATTTCAATCCACGCCCCTGCGTGAGGGGCGACGCATATCTGCTCAAACATAAGAGTAGTTTCATTATTTCAATCCACGCCCCTGCGTGAGGGGCGACGTTCTTTGATTCGCCTGTCTTCATAATTAACAATATTTCAATCCACGCCCCTGCGTGAGGGGCGACCCGTTGAAACTTCTTGATTGCACTTGCAATAATATTTCAATCCACGCCCCTGCGTGAGGGGCGACAGCACAAACATATCTTTTGTTTACACTTATGAATTTCAATCCACGCCCCTGCGTGAGGGGCGACCATTACTATAATCCCACTAAGCTGTTTTTCTAATTTCAATCCACGCCCCTGCGTGAGGGGCGACTTGAGCATTTTTGTCTTTTTCTTTTCTTTGTTTATTTCAATCCACGCCCCTGCGTGAGGGGCGACAACCGCCGAATAAAGGTATGACATTTACAGATATTTCAATCCACGCCCCTGCGTGAGGGGCGACTTAACAAATCTGTTGTAAAATAGTCAAATTCTATTTCAATCCACGCCCCTGCGTGAGGGGCGACCTTTTGCTCAACTTCTGCAGCAACAGGTATAAATTTCAATCCACGCCCCTGCGTGAGGGGCGACAGGGGCTTATTTCTTACGATGAAATGCTGGAAATTTCAATCCACGCCCCTGCGTGAGGGGCGACGGACTATCTCCCCTGGATATTCCCTTCGATGTGTATTTCAATCCACGCCCCTGCGTGAGGGGCGACTTAATATCACAAAAAAAATCATGTCTGTAAAATATTTCAATCCACGCCCCTGCGTGAGGGGCGACTGTATGCATCTTATTGTACAACGCATGAGAGAGATTTCAATCCACGCCCCTGCGTGAGGGGCGACAAGGATATGGATATCATTGTAAATATGGCGAAAATTTCAATCCACGCCCCTGCGTGAGGGGCGACTAAATTATGGGTTGCGACCTATCGCTAAAGGAATTTCAATCCACGCCCCTGCGTGAGGGGCGACAAAATATATGGGTAGTGACCTATCACTAAAGGAATTTCAATCCACGCCCCTGCGTGAGGGGCGACGATACGCTATATTTACTATTGAGCAATTCAGAATTTCAATCCACGCCCCTGCGTGAGGGGCGACTTTGACATATGAGGATTTAGAAAAAGAGTTTGATTTCAATCCACGCCCCTGCGTGAGGGGCGACTCAAAGCATTACAAATACTGGTCTAGGAGAATCATTTCAATCCACGCCCCTGCGTGAGGGGCGACGCCGAAAGGCTATGACATGGATTCCTACATGGAATTTCAATCCACGCCCCTGCGTGAGGGGCGACGAAGTTGTTTTCAGATATTTATTCTTGGGCTGGTATTTCAATCCACGCCCCTGCGTGAGGGGCGACGGAGGTGTATCAACTAAGCGACTTCATAGACGATTTCAATCCACGCCCCTGCGTGAGGGGCGACGCTTCTACTCCCAAAATATACCGATTCGCCTAATTTCAATCCACGCCCCTGCGTGAGGGGCGACAAGTGTTTGGTCTTTTTCCTTATATCCATCATATTTCAATCCACGCCCCTGCGTGAGGGGCGACTTTCATTGACTTCTTACCGCCGGATTCTGTAAGATTTCAATCCACGCCCCTGCGTGAGGGGCGACGTCGTTATTTCTATCTATCTACTTGTAAGACTTATTTCAATCCACGCCCCTGCGTGAGGGGCGACTGCCGGAGACCATTATTAGCTTTACTTCTAATATTTCAATCCACGCCCCTGCGTGAGGGGCGACTAAAAAGGAGCTTCTGCATCTTCGACCTCCTCATTTCAATCCACGCCCCTGCGTGAGGGGCGACCTTAACACAAGCTATGGCATTAAAGATAGAGGATTTCAATCCACGCCCCTGCGTGAGGGGCGACGTGATTTTTAGACGCATTTAGATGTATTGATATATTTCAATCCACGCCCCTGCGTGAGGGGCGACGAAATATTCTTTTTCTCTATCTGATAAATTATTATTTCAATCCACGCCCCTGCGTGAGGGGCGACTAGTTGATGGGGTTTTGATGATGAATTTTTACGAATTTCAATCCACGCCCCTGCGTGAGGGGCGACATGCGTCTAAAAATCACGCTGGTACTGGATTTATTTCAATCCACGCCCCTGCGTGAGGGGCGACTTTTGGTTTAAATGTGATATAATAGTATTAAAATTTCAATCCACGCCCCTGCGTGAGGGGCGACTAGAATAGAAATAGTCTACAAAGACGACCATGCATTTCAATCCACGCCCCTGCGTGAGGGGCGACAGTTGATGGGGTTTTGATGATGAATTTTTACGAATTTCAATCCACGCCCCTGCGT
>CAZFTH010000014.1:10826-11011 GCA_964521745.1 uncultured Peptostreptococcaceae bacterium | reverse complement strand
AAATGTGATATAATAGTATTAAAATTTCAATCCACGCCCCTGCGTGAGGGGCGACCTTCATTGACTTCTTACCGCCGGATTCTGTAAGATTTCAATCCACGCCCCTGCGTGAGGGGCGACGTCGTTATTTCTATCTATCTACTTGTAAGACTTATTTCAATCCACGCCCCTGCGTGAGGGGCGAC
>CAZFTH010000014.1:0-10726 GCA_964521745.1 uncultured Peptostreptococcaceae bacterium | reverse complement strand
CTATCTATCTACTTGTAAGACTTATTTCAATCCACGCCCCTGCGTGAGGGGCGACCCTCTGTCCAAGGGTTTAAATTTTTCTATATCATTTCAATCCACGCCCCTGCGTGAGGGGCGACAGTGTCGTATAGACACGAGTAATTTAAGTGCTATAAACCCTGTATTTCGCGATATACATGAAAATATAGGAGTTTATAAAGCACTATTTAAGCAATAATTTGATATTTCCTTGCAATTACTTTTCTTGCGAATCTTCTAGAGATTATATGTTCACTTATGATTCGCGGTTATAAAATAATAGGTTCTTCGACATTAACTATTTCTTTAGTACCATAGTGTTCTACTTTATTTTGCCAGTTACTACCTAAAAAATAAAATCTAATACTATCTTTTTCTAAATCTACTATTTTCAATAAACTATGTCTTAAAATTTCAAATTGCTGAGGATCTACTACACATTCAAATACAGAGTTTTGAACTCTTTGCCCATAATCTACACATTTTTTTGCAACATGACGTAATCTTTTGCTTCCACCTATACTGCTGGTAGCAACATCATAAGTTACTAATACTAACATTATATCACCTCATTAGAAATGGAGGATATGCATCTAAATCTCCTCTCAAATATCTCGCTAATAAAAGTGCTTGTACATATGGAATTAAACCGATTTCTATTTTTTCTTTTAGATATGGATGTGTAATAGTTTCTTGTTTTTTAGACTGCCAATTTTGTAATATCCTTTTCTTTGCTTCTGGATTAAGCATATAAGCACCACTTTCTTTATAAGAAAAATCCTCTTTTGAAACTTGGTTCTTATTTATCATTGTTACAACAAATCTATCAACAATATATGGTCTAAGTTCTTCCATCATATCTAGTGCTAAAGATGCTCTTCCTGATCTTTCTTGATGATAAAAGCCAACTTGAGGATCAAGTCCTACTGTTTCGAGCGCTGCCTCAATGTCATGCGCCAACAAAGTATAGAAAAAGGATAATAATGAATTCACTTCATCTTTAGGAGGTCTCCTACTTCTTCCTGTGAATACAAAATTAGAATCTTTATTAGTTATAAGTTCATTAAAAACACTATAATAATTTTTTGCAGCATCTCCTTCCAATCCCAATAATTGATATAAATCATTAATAGAGTCCAACTGTTTTAAAGAATTTGCAAGTAAGTCAATACTTCTATCTATTCTTTCTAAATCTATTTTTTCCTGATGATCACGTCTCAATCTTTGTAATACAATTCTTGAATTAAAAATTTTTCCTAAACAAAAATTTTTTCCTATTGATAAAGCTTCTAAAGAATTATCTGCTATTTTATATTGTGCTCTTCTAAGTTTAACATTTCCATGAATAGGATTTTGAAGCTTCACCATAAATTTTCCTACTACGGATATAAATGATATATGAACATTTCTTTCAGCGCACATATTTATAATGTCTGGAGTAATCAATGAAGGTCCAAAGATTACAATTGATTCTATATTGTGTATAGGAAGCTGCATTAATATATTACTTTTTTGTTTAAAAATTATAGTTTCTCCTTTTTTAGATATATATACTTCTGGAAGAGTTACATAAATAGTATTTAGTAATTTACGCATCTATTCCCTCCTTGTCAATTAATTTCGACTTGATATATCTATTTACAGATGAATAAGTAATTTTAATTTTAGGAATACATAGATTTTTTAAGGAACATCTATCACATTTTTTTCCATGTTCTGGGAAAACTGTAATTTCATCTTTTATTATACTATGCATCGTATTACTGAGCGCTGCTACGTTTTCTCTAAGTTCACGAGTAAAATGTACTTTTTCTCTATGTCTAGTTTTGCCGTAATATAAATACCCTTGTTCAATATTCACATCAAGCATTTCTTCAAGGCAAAGTGCTTGTAGGCATAACTGAACTTTATCACAATCATCTGACTTTGGTTTTCCTGCTTTATATTCTACTGGAGTTACATCGTACTTATTATTTTTCGATTTTATATAGCATCCATTGTCAGATAGTATAAACTCTACTGCATCAGATACTCCATAAAATCCAAGTCTATATGATACTAGAGGAAGACTCCTGCTTATAAATTTATTCCCCCTAGTTTCTACTACAAAAGGATCATCTACTTTTTCATGTAAAATATTTCCTTTTGTAGTATATAAATTTTCACTCCACTGTTGTTCTGCATGAATTAAATACCACTGCCTTTTACAATAATGATAATGCTGAATACCAGAAATCATAAGAAGTTCATCATCATTATAGCTCATAATTATTTACCTTCAATCACATTACAGTCTAATCCTTCAATTTCATTTAATTCAATAATATAATCGTGTACATCTTTAGCCTCAACATCTTCATTTTTTTTATATACTTTTAAACTATTATGCACTTTAGCTGAAGAATACTGTCCTGTTTGATTGTTGTGTTTCCACCAATATAAATTAATAACTTCCATACTTCCATCAGGCCTAGCAGAAGAAGCATCGTTTTCGAAAAGTTCAACTAAAGATTTTTTTATCACTTCGACATCTTCATCCGAGAATCCAGTTTTAGATGCCAGCTGTGGATTAATACTTCCCGCAAATTTATATAATCCAAAATCTACCCTATGTTTCATTCCCATAGTATCAGAGCTCTTCTTTTTGCCGTCACCAGTACTATTTACACTTTTGGTAATCTGAATACTTGTTATATTAATGGGATCAATGCTAAATGCACTGTGAATTGATACTGGCCCTCTTACTCCTACTGACATATCATCTCCTTTAAATGCAAATACTTGCCCAAAAGTTCTAACATCTAACCATGTTTTATTTGCTTGCTCAGAAAATTTAACCTTGTCTTTTAAAATATTTTTATCTAGAGTATTGTCTATTCTTTCTTTTATACTTTTATATTCATCAACTTTATTATCATCAGATTGAATTAATACATCATGATCTAGCTGCATCATTCGATTTCTGATTTTTCTTTTTAAGCATACATCTGAAACTTCTCCAATTCCATCATGATTGATTCTTGGTCTATTTCCATTTAGTGGGTCTCCATTTGGATTTGCATTCTTCACGCTAAACAATACTACAAAATCATATTTATTACTTATCATAACTATTCCCTCCAATTATTATATATTTTGAACTACTTCATTAACCTTTGTATCTTTGTTTTTAAAAAAATCTTGTCTTTGACAATGATATCCTAGCAAAAATTCACCAGATAGTTTTGTATCTTTTATAAAATCTTCTGCTTCAAAAAGACACATTATCTCATCAAGTATTTTTGTTTTTGAAATCACTTTAGAACCTAATCTTTCAATATATGGTTTTAGACTAAGCTCTATAGTCTTCCATGTACTAAACGGATGCTCTGAAAACCTATGCATTAGCCTGTCTGCATTAGTCATCCTAGATTCTCCAGTTTCATAAAGTGCATAGCTTTCTATGCTCTGAGCTACTGCTAACAACCTTCCATAAAGATAATCTCTTGTTTTCCTGTCTTTTTCTAATGCCACATTATATTCCCCCTTTTTGTAATCTTTACTATATTTATTAAATAACGCACAAGATATACTTAACATTTTATTAAACTCATGTCTCTTTTTAGGATCATGTATATCACTATCATAAGATATTCTTCTTATTGTTTTATTAATGGCTGAGTTCACTATATCTATAGGTATCTTATATTGATCAGCTATACATGAAAGAAGTCTGTCTACAACTCTAAGCTTTGCTTTTAAGTCTAGTGAATCATTATCTCCATAAATAGCTTTAGCTATTTCCATAGGTGCAGGGGCTCCAATGTATTTTCTGTTTTTATATTCAAATTCCCACATGCAGGTAGTATGCCAATTTTCAAGTCTATCAATAAATTCATAAGGCATTAACTCTTGATAATATATGATTGAAAATCTACCATCTGTCGCAGATTCTAAGTTCATTATTATTATCTTATCGTCTTTGTCAATTTTACTTTTGTATCCTCTTATTTTATTCCTAAGGGCCTGAGCCATTTGCTCTCCAGTATAACCTTCTGCATCCATAGCTTCAATTAAATCAAGGCCTAAGAAATCGCTACTTGATTCTTGCCCACTTGGGATATCAGTATTTTTCACTCCCCAAGTGAGAATAACTTTTCTATCTTTTGCATATCCTTGCTTATTAATTAGCCATTTAAGAGCATTATGAGCTTTTTGTGATACTTCATAGCTTACTCCATGTGCTTGAGATGCTTTTTCAAATCTTCCTCTGTAGGTAAATCCTCTATCATCATTTGAACTAATCAACCTCGCATTTGCACATCTAGAATATATACTTTTAGGATGATTTGATATAAGATTATCTTCTTTATTTAAAACATTACAATACCCGTATTCAGACATATTGCTCAAATTATAATCTATCCATGATTTAAATATTTTTTTATCCATCCATAATCTTGGTTCAATATCATTACGTATTTCTACTCTCCATCTTATAACCACATCTTCTTGAGCAATTTGGGGGGCTTTTGGATATTTTTCTTTGTCCCACTTAGCTTCTAACTTCCCTTCATCATCTAATGAAAATATTGATTTTTGAACCAGTTCTTTTATTAATGTTCCTTTATTTATAAATTTATAAACTGCCTTAATTTTATCATTCGAAAATTCAGATTCTGACCACTTTAATAAATCTTTTTTATAATCACTATATCCAAACCACTTACTACCACCATATATTTGATAGTCGCCAGCAAGATATTGTAGTTTATCAGATAAAGGATGATTCTTTGGTTTACTTCCTGATCTTCCTGCTGATTCTTCACTACAAGGTATAATAATTTTAGGTTCATCTGATGTTAATAAATTTGCAGATAATAAATTTCCATCTTTGTCTATTATTAGCTCTATATGAGATGAAACTTCTACATGTGCTATAGGCAACAAGACTGCTTTTTCACCATCAGAGCGCACCCCAATTTGACTCTCATTGCTTTCATATGTTTCATAAAGACGAGTCATCCAGCTCATATGCTCACCCCTTCCTCATACCCGTCTAGTAAGCCTTTCTCTTCTAGCCCTAATGTTTCTAACTTTTCAAAACTCATTTTCTTAATAAATTTATAATGCATATTTGTTGTCGATGTTGGAAATTCAATAATCCCATTAACCATTAATGGTCTCCAAAAATACGCCCCAAACTCTTCTTTTCCTGTATCACTTGGATAATCAAATCCAAAGAACATATTATCAAACTGCAAATCACCATAAGTATCATAAAATCCAGTTGTATCTCCATATTTCACAGGTTCTACATAAGCTTGACACTCTCTAGTTCCTAAGAAGATATCTCTTCTACCTCCTCTTTCAAGCATTCTTTTTGCAACAAAATAATGTTTATTTTCATTTCTATCTTGCTCTAAATCTGGTCTATTTTCATTCCATTCAAAATGAGCTCTTACTTCATACTCCACATCATATAAATAAGTGTAAAATGAAAGAGTATTTTTACTATCGTGATAGTTTATTGGTCTTATTCCCTTATTTTCTGTCCTAATAGGATTCAATACTCTAATTTCATCTATTACCCATCTAAATGTGGGCTTCCAGTATATTGATTCGCAAATTCCTTTTAGTGCCTGATATGTAGGAATCTGATATGAAAATTTTTCTCCTCCTACTCTAGTTACTGGATCGCTAAACAAAGCATACTTTCCATAAAGCTTAAATTCAATTTGATTTCTCATATTCTCCCCCTTTATAAAATCATAGAATCTATGATTTCTACTTCATCAACAAGACCAAAATTTTTATTATAATGTTCGTCATATGCTAAATAATATATTCCATAACCCTCTTGTATTTCTCGAATAACTTTACTCTCAAATAATTTATCCATTCTATGTTTAAATAAATTAACTGAATATCTTTGAGCTTCCCTTAGAAGTGGATATATCTGCCTGATATCTTCTGCCTCACACAGCTTATTAACTAAATCTCTTCCTTTTTCTCCATATGGAACGATTACCCCTTGTGTATATGAATCTATTGCCTTAAAATTATTTCCTGCTGTTTTGAATGCAAAAGGTAATGACACCTCTTTAGTTAATTTTGATTTTGCTTGTGATGTCAAAATTGATTTTTTATTAGATGAGAGTAATGAAAATAAGGATTCTTCTATATCATAATCTCTCAGCTTTGTTTTATAATCCATTTCATCATTCCTAGAATAAAAATAATAGCTATAGTATTGACGAAGAGCCATTGGACTAAGTAAATCATATCCATATAATTCTGGATTTGTTTTATACTCCCTTAAAACTCTCTCCGTAATTTCTTTTCCCTTAAGTATATCCTTGAGCATTTTAAGATTTTCATCTTGAGGATTTACAATATATGTTATCCCTTTTCCTTTTAGTTTTCCATTTCTATTACATCTTCCTGCTGCCTGTACTATTGAATCCAGTCCAGCTGTAAACCTTATTACTACATCAAAATCTACATCTACTCCTGCTTCAATTAATGCCGTACTCACGCATATCACTGGTTTTACTGTATTTATCTTAGAATTTTTTAGTTCGCCTATCATTTTATCTAATGTGTTTGTCCTATGTACTGGACACATATCAGTACTAAGATGGTAACAATTACAATCACTTTCTTCTAATTCTTCATAAATCTCTTTAGCTGATTTTTTTGTATTAACAATTACTAGAACACTTTTCCCACTGTTTAATTGATTTGTAGCTAGTTCTGCTACTTGCTGCAATGTCCATCCTTCTTCTTTAGTGATATCTTTTAAATCTACTCTAGATAAGCTCTTGTGGAGCAAATCTGGATTTAAGATTATCCGTTGATTATCAGATATATTTAGACTATGAACAAATGGATTGATATTATCAAGAAGGGGCTGGGTTGCTGTACATAAAACTACTGATGAATTACAGAACTCTACTAAAAATTTCATTGCAGTGTTAAACATATAGACCATCTTTACATCTAGTGTCTGAATTTCATCAAATATAATTACTGAATTAGCTAGTTGATGTAATCTTCTTATATTTCTAGTCCCTCCATTAAATAAGCTTTCTAATAACTGAACCATTGTTGTAAAAACAATAGGGCAATCCCAATTTTCAGATAGTAGCTTTGTCTGAGATGTATTCCCCTTATATACTTCATCTTCCTTTGTTAGATTTGAATGATGTTCTAAAACTATACTTCCTCTTTCAGATTCTAACTCTAAAATGTTTCTAACAACATCTGCATTTTGGTCAATTATAGTCGTAAATGGAACTACATAAATCACTCTATCCATGTTGTTAAATTCTGCATGTCTAAGAGCAAATCTCAAACTAGAAAGCGTTTTCCCTCCGCCTGTTGGCACAGTTAATTGAAATATATTGTTGCTTTGTGTTGCTACTTGTAGACATCTACCCGCAATATCGGTTCTTATATCATCTATATGGTTTTGTGGCTTAAAAGAAGCTAGCTTTTCTTCCAATCTATCTATTAGAACGTTCCACTCAATATACTTTCCATTTTGCCTAATTCTTTTTTGAATAGGAATATCAAAATCTGCTGTATCTTGCCTGTCTGCATCAATTAAACAACTAAAAAGATATTTCACTACCATTCCTAAACTAAACATTCTAGTAGTATGTTGATAAAACTCTAGATTTCTATCATTCGCTTTTTTGAGATCTTCATCTGATATTAAATCATCATTAAACTTATTTGTTTTATCTAAAATAACTTTAAAATCATTTTCAATATCACTATTTAAAAGCTCAATTATTCTATCCATAATTTCTTTAGGACAACTCTCAATAGCTTCTTCTAACCTAGTAAGATTTATATCCTTTGAAAGTTTATCGTATAGAGGTGTTTCTCCATCTGGAGAAATTACATCTAAAAGTCCTCCATGATGAGATCTTATAACTAAAGCAAGAATTGATTTTAATCTAGCATCAGATAAGTTAGATTTTTCATATACATACTGTGCTCCAGCTGTAGAATGGTCAACACGAAGCTCCCCTTCTTTTATATAGTCTTTATCACTTTCTTTTAGCAATCCAACTCTAGATTTTATATAATTATTAAATAAATCGGTTGCCTTTCCTAAATCATGTAACAATCCAATAAGTTCCCCAATATCTGCTAGCCCAATCTTCTCTGCAAATTTACGAGATAGTTTTGCTGTTCCATACATATGCTCTTGGACCGTCTGAATAGTTGAGTCATATTCTCTATAGTGAGCAACAAAAATTTTTTCTTCTTTCTTAACCAATGCTATCACCTCCACAAATCAATAATAACAAACAAAACAGGTACTATAACGTATGTTTTAATTATTTATTTATAAAGATTCATCATACTTTGTATTTGATTTAATATATCTGCTTTTAACTCTAGCGGCTCTATTACTTCTGCACACTCACCCATTCCTAGTATCCAAGTTCTATATTCTTCATAACCTTTCATGGTCGCAGTGAACAATATTGTCTTTTCATCTATCTCAATTATTTCTTGATTTTTTGTGATTTCTTTTTCTTTAACTATTTCGCTCATAGGATAATATATTTTTAAAATTACTTTCTTTGCCTCGTCATTATAGATTCCAAATGAAGTCTGCATTAAGTTTTGAAAATCAAATTTATTATCTGGTTCAAATGAATCTTCAGTTTTGTTATAACTATCTACTCTTGATAATTTAAAAAATCTTATAGCTTTAGCTTTTTCACAATATCCATATACATAAGATGCTCCTTTATAATCAAATACCCCATATGGATGTACTGTTCTTTCGCTTAAAGAAATACCTGCTTTTTTGAGTGATTTATATTTTATTTTCAACTTATGTTTATCTATTATTGCTTCGTTTACTACCTTCCATATGTCTTTTTCTCTATTTATAACTTCATCTGATTCAACCATCATTTTATTAAAATAAACTACTTCCTTTGATTTGTTTATCTCGAGCAATTTATATGCTAACTTCTCAAATCCTCTACTATAATGGAAATTTCCACTAGTTATTGTTTCTCTTGCCATTTTCAGCGCTATAATATCAGATTCACTAAGCCCAATATTGTCAAAAGTCTTAGTTTGTTCAATGAAGTAATATCCATTTCTTCCCCGAATAGCTCCTATATATACTCCTGCCTGTTCTAAATCATCTTTATATTTTTTAACCATTCTCTCGCTTACTTCTAAATAATCTGCTAACTGACATATAGTTGCTTTACCTTTTACACTCAAATAAAAATACATATTTAATGCATTTGCAATTCTAGACATATTAGCCCCCTAAAATATATCATCTGAATAAATTTATTTAAAAAATTTTATAATTATGTTTATCTAAATGATAACTCGAAAAACATAATTTATAAATATACATTTTTGAATTGTCAAAAAATAAAAAAACAGACTAATACAAAACTATATTAATCTGCTTTCTTTATTTAAAAATATATAAATGATTTTTATATCTCCTCAAATCTATTTACCATCTGCCCATTTACTTCCACCTGCTCTAGAAACATATCAAGAGGTCTAACCCATACTCC
This sequence comes from uncultured Peptostreptococcaceae bacterium, assembly GCA_964521745.1. Taxonomy (GTDB): domain Bacteria; phylum Bacillota; class Clostridia; order Peptostreptococcales; family Filifactoraceae; genus Acetoanaerobium. Next base: position 1,154 of record CAZFTH010000014.1, on the reverse strand, counting down.
CATTTCTCCATATAGAGCCTGATAAACTACTAGCTCTTCTAAGGTCTCTGAATGCTTTGCTATATGCATTACTAGATATTCGTTACCTTTAAAATGTCTGTATTTCTTGCCAATTTTTAGTGTCCTCAAACATTTCACTCCTTTAACTGGTTATTCTCGCTATATTAATATATACCAAATTTTATATTTATTCCATTCTTCCAAATTTCATTTCTATCCCTTTGGAATCATACTTTTTTCTCTTTCCTGTAATGCTTTCTATTGTTATTTTGTAGACGTTTGTTCTTCCTAATCCTGCTTTTATTGCAATATCAAAATATACCATTTTATCAGGGGTATATTTTTGACATATGAGCTTCATTGCATGAATTTTTTCAGCTTCATTTTCTAATTTTTCTACTGTCCCTGAAGCTATCGCTGATTCAAACTCTGTAGTAAATACGCTACTTATAAAAGTTGCAGCTTTTGATTCATCTATTGCCATCTCATCTAGTTGAGCTTTAGTATAGTTATCTGGTACATTTACTTCCCCTACAAAGGCTAGGCTGACTTTTTGATTATGGGCTAGGGCATGAACTTTTCTACCATCCATAGCTGAATGAAAGTATAAATTTTTATCGTCTCTTACTATCGATAGAGGAAGACCATAGGCCAAATTGTCACTATCTATCATAGATACTATGCCATATCTAGATTTATCTATTATTCCCAGTGCAAATTCTTCACTCATTTCTCTATCTTTTCTTCGCATGAGATACCTCCTAATTGGATTTATATATATCTTACACCATTATTTATAATAATCAAAATACCCCAGAAAATAGAATCCTTACTCTATCCTCTAGGGTATTATAATCTTCATTTATAAATTTTTTTATGCTTTTTTCATCTCTATTACTAGCAGATGGATGTTTTCCAGAGCTTTTATTTTTAGATTTTCCTCTACTGCTTCCATTGCATCTCTTTCGCTTAGATTTATATCATTTATCTCTGAGCTTCCTTCTATTTGAACTATATAGGCTTGTCTATCGCTACCCATTAAAAATTCAGTTTCTTTGTCCTTATCTAGCTCTATTACATAAAAGTTTGTATCTTGATTTATTTGTATAGGAGCTTCACCGTTTTTGGCTGATACCATGTGAAACCACTTGTTT
>CAZFTH010000013.1:0-19689 GCA_964521745.1 uncultured Peptostreptococcaceae bacterium | reverse complement strand
TGTTTATCTAGAGATAGATAAAATGGATAGGCTCTAATAGTAAAGCCACTCAAATCTTTGTTGAATATTTTTTCTGTGTGAAGCGATTTTGATACGGTATTAGGGATGATTAGCTTTGAAAGTATGTGTCCAAAAGGTACACAGATTTTTTCGCCGAGCTTTCTTGGCACTGTTGGAGTGTGAGGTACTTGATTTTCCTCACAAATCTTGGCAATTAATTTTTCCTTGAACATTTTATTGTCAAAAGGAATAATTAGATTTGCGGGATAAAGCTTTGTGATAGCAGTTTGTAGATTTCGTCTTGTAGTTTCTATAGTAGACTGTATTTTAAAGTTATTCAAAAAAGGTTCTTTTATAAAGTTTTCAAGGTCCAAATTCAAAGTACATGGGTTACTCATGTTGACATAGTATATAGATTTATGGCTTTGGAGATAATTAAACCCACTAAGAGTGATGATTTCTTCTAAAATTTTATTTTCACTGGACTTGCTTTCGTTTGAGTAAATCATGAAGGTATAGTCTTTAGCTAGTGAATAGGTCAATGTTTCAGTGAAAAGTATGGTCATAGTTTCTTTGTTTCCAAAGATTCCACCTAGATGAACTATTCTTCCTACATAGATATTTCTGATAAAGTCACATACATGTTTGTCCTCGAATCTAGAGTATAAGCTAGTAGATGGAAGCCATTTAAAAACTGAAAACCCTAGTACTTCGCTAGACTGATCATTTAAAAGCGCTATACATCTTGTATTCTCATCGTCTATGAAAGCAAAAAGTTTATCCAAATCTATATCTGCAAAGCTCTGAGCTAGCTTGGCTATTATAGTTTTAGGCGGATGCTTGTAGATTTCAACTCTTCTATTTATTTCTTTAGCATCAGATTTAAATAGAGGCTCTTTTTTGTATAGGCCCTTGTCGTAGATATACTTTTCGCAAAGAGGATCTACCATGTTTGAAATATCCTTGTCTTGGTCGATGCAGCTTCTTATCAATGTAGAACTAATATGAGTAAACGCATCATCTAGCTGAACATAGGTATATGTTTTGTTAAGATAGTCTTTAAAATCGTTTTCTTCATTTCTTGTTTGAGGTAGCTGCATGTCCTCTCTTTCAAAAACTATATGAGGAATATTTCTAATTTTATAATCACTTTTATAAGCTGAAGCATTGTAGATTACATCTTTTCCAGTTACCATATGGACTGTTTTGTTAGGGAAATTATTTATCAGATAATCTATATCATTATCATTTGCTATATTTACAGGCATACTGCTAGGATAAAGATAGATATCAAATTCATCTGCCACAGCCATTCTAGCTATCTCTCTTCTTATCATGTGAGGCTGAGTTCTTTTTGACCATGAAAATTCATCTACAGAAAGGTAGACTTCGAGTCCCATATCTCTAATAGTTTTTGCTATGCTTTTATGACCTAGCGTAAACGGATCAAACGTTCCAGGAAAAAATGCTATATTTTTTTTGTTTTCATACTCTACAGCTCCATTTTCAAGCTCGTATTCGCAGATATATCTATATATTCTATTCATACTGGAGCCGATGCTTAGCTGGCCTATATCGTCAGTTTTTGGTGGAAGAAGGGTCAGCATTTTTTTAGCCATTTTTTTGAATATGGACGCTTTTAGGCTTTCGTCTATAGTCAAGCAATCAAATATATCTTTTGAAATTACTTCTAGAGCGGCTCTTCTTACTTTCTTTTCATAGTGGACTAAGGCACACATAAGGATTCCGACTATTCGGAATAGACTTTTGTAATTTTTACTTTCTTGAGGATAGTTTTCATAATATCTGCTATATAATGAAATATATCTTCCTAGAGTTTTTAAGATTAAAAATACAATGTTTGATTCTGAAGTTTTAATTTTCATTTCAAAATCATCTAAAATTTCGTCAAATTCTTTAGGAGATATATAAAGTAGTATTTCTCCTAAATAATGAGGAATAAACTTTGCAAACTTATAATCTTGCATTTCAAGTGAACGTATTAGCTCTATAGCTATATCGTTTCTTTGCTCTATATTTAAGTGAGGGAAAATCTCAATAAGTGAATGTCCAGCTTTTGTTCTTACTATTTCTATTTCACTGACTTTTAGAATATTGCAAAAGTGCATAGCTGTATACGCACCCATATAATCGATGTTTTCTAGGGCATTTTTTCTTAGAATATCAATGTGGACTATTTTTTGTATAAATGAAGTAGCACTCTTTAAATTACTTAAAAATATTTCGGAAAGTCTGCTTTTGGTTTTTTGCATAGCTTGTTCGTAGTTGTCTTGCAATTTTTTTATTTCTAGAACTTTTGAAAGCTCTAAAGAAAGGTAATTAAATGAAATACTATTTAGGCTATCAGCATTAAACTTTAGGCTATCTTCTATAGTAGAGTATAATACACTTCCTGTTGTTATTTTGTGACGATATCCAATCAGTAATAATAAGGCTAGAGCTTTTATATCTTCGTCATCGCTTTTAATAGAGTGCAAGGCTAAAAATAAAGCATCGTTTAGTGTTTTTTCATTTCTAAGTTCTATACTTATAAGGGCTAGTAATAAATATTTGATTTGATTTTTTTCATTTGAGTAGTTTGCTATTATGTCTGCGCATATATTTTCAAAGTCTGTTCTTAGGGGTTCTGGAATGTATATCGATACTGTCTTTATAAAATAAGCAAATGAAAGCCCTAGCCATTTTCTGTGAATAGGAATAGTTTTTATATTTGGTTCAATCATTTTTTTTGCATAATTTAAAAATAGTTCTAGTGTATGTGTTTCTGGATTCTCAATGACGGCGTTTTTAGGAAGTTCTTTTCTATATTCTTCATCAAAACTAGATATTAATTTTCCCAAAAAAGTAGATGATTCTATTCTTATGTCTTCTTCATGATGAACAGTCATATCAAAAAGAAATTTCATCATTAGCAGTTTTTGTTTTTGTGAAAGGTGAGTAGAGTATTCTTTAAATACATCAATATATTCTCTGAGTCTAAGAGGGTTTCTTTCGGTTCTAGCATATTCAAGTAAATGAGTTAAAGAAGCTTCACTTCTGAGTAGATGCATAATTGTTATATTTTTAGATATAGAATAAAATTTAAGATTATCCGTTATTTCTTGATTGAATAGTAAGGCGTAGGGTTTTGGTTTAAAATTATTTTTTACTTTACTATCATCTAATACATCGATATTCATAGATAGAAGATAATTTTCAAAGTCCTTTAGTTTTCCATATGCTTTTTTGTAGCGAATAGTTTTTTGTTCGTCGACATTATCGAGTTTTTCCAAGATGACATTAAAGGAATCATCTAAAGAAAAAATATTCATTTCGCCTTTTGAGTTGTTTTTTACTCTAAAATCTGAATAGATTAGAACAAGGGACTCTATAGGGAGGTTTTCAAGTTCAATATCCCAAACGGAATGGTTGGTAGCTATATGCCCTGTCATAGGCATAAAGTTATCCTTAAACCATTTATCTGTGTAGTAATAATGAAGATAAGGAACTCTAGAGACTTCATCTCCTATGCAACCAAATTTTCCAATATCATGTCCCAAAGAGGCAGCTGAAACCTTGCCTAAATCAATTTCCACATGTTTTGAAGTCATCTGCTTTCCTATATAAGTTGCTAAATGATGAATCATAATTACATGGTCAATTGTATTAAAACTTTTGAATTCAAGCCCTAATCGCATTGCTTCATAAATATATAAATTGTAGTAGGATTGGATAAAAATCGAGTATTCTTGAGCAGATTCATAATGGGCGAACTCATCTTGAGCTAAGAGTTTGACCTTGTATTTTGAAAGGTTAGAAGCTGTATCTAAATCTTTTTCTTGAGTATAGAATTCTCTAAGCATTAACATAAAAAATTTATAAAGATTAAGATACTTGCTATCATAGGAAAATTTGTCGGGAAATGATAGAGAAAGTACATATTCATACAAATCTTTTTCAAAATTTGATAAATCAGGATAATTGTACGAATTTAATAAAGGAATAAATAGTTTTTTTAGCTTAATATATGAAAAATCAAGATTTTTTTCCATATCTAATAAAGCGTTTTTGTATTCTTCGGATTGGACAATAGTTTTTAGGGTTTCGTGATGAGAATCGAGTAGTATAATTACGTCTTGTGAATATATCAATCCCTTTATTTTATTTAGCAGGCTTTTCATAGTATGATACCTCCTTTATAATAGGAATATATAGAAAAATATATTGTTGTACTTTGATTATATCAAAACTAAGTATTTTAGGGGGAAAATATGTTTAAAAATGTTTTGAAAAGAGCTTATTCAGATATATCATTAGAAGAAATTTATACCTTATATCTTTTGGGGAAGGCTCAAGTAGAGGAAGAAGTATGTGAAATTACCTTCCTTATAAATCGCCTGCTTACAAATGATAAAGAAGTATCCGATTTATATGAACAAGCGAGTGATAAGGGGAAGAAACTTGCAAATCTAGTTCTTGAAAATAAAAAAATGATGACTTTAGAGGCTTCTACAGAATTTTTTGATTGGATTAGATATTTTAGAAATGATTCAATTAAATATGTGATTTGTGCTAGGGCTATCTCAGACTTAGAACTTTATCCAGAAAAAATAAAAAAAGACGATATGTTTAATCTGGTAGCGGCTTTAAATATGGATAGAAAGCATAAAATATTTGATTATTTCTGTTTAGCGGTTGAAAAGAAATTTGGAAATATTCCTCTGAATTATTTTTTAAAGGATAAGGATATTGAAGAAATAGCGACTTTGTTTGATGTTCAAAAAGGAATGAAAAAGTTAAAAGATATTAATAAAGTTCACTGTGGTATCATAAGAGTGCTTGAAGATTTGGATGAAGCCTATAAAGATGATTTTACTCTTGAGATAAAAATTTTATTTGAGGATTTTAATAATATAAAAGTGTCAAGTGAGTATGATAAAAATAGTGTTAATCTTATTTTGACATTGTTTTATCTTCTAGAAGATTATTTCATGTTCAAGTGGGAATATATAAGAGAGCGTGGTCTAGAAGGTTTTGTGGAAAAATACATATGTTTTGACAAGTAATTATTTAAGGAGAGTGAAAGTATTTGGATATTATTGATTATTGGCAAGGCTTAGTTTTAGTTGTTTTGATTTTTGGTTCTGCTTTTTTTTCTGCATCAGAAACGGCTATTTTATCACTTAGTAAGATTAGATTAAAACATATGGTGAAAGAAAATGTTAAAAATGCTAAAAGGATTGAAAGGCTTCTAGATGAGCCGAATAGCTTGATTGGGACTATACTTATTGGAAACAATGTTGTAAATATTGGAGCATCATCTATAGCTACAGCTCTAGCTATAAAGCTTTATCCAAATGGAGGAGTAGGGATTGCAACTGCTATTATGACTGTTTTGGTACTTATTTTTGGGGAGGTTACTCCTAAAAATTTAGCTCTTCAGCATTCTGAAAAGTTTTCTCTTAGCATCACGCCTATTATGGATTTTTTAGTTAAATTGCTTTCCCCCTTAGTGTTTATACTTACTAAAATAACAAATTTAATAATAAAAATTTTGGGTGGAAAACCAGACGATAAAAAACCATTTATCACAGAGGAAGAATTGAAAACTTTAGTTGATGTATCTAGCAAGGAAGGGGTACTAGAGCACGAAGAAAAAGAAATGATTTACAATATATTCGAGTTTGGAGACTTAAGAGTTGCTGATGTTATGATACAAAGGATGGATATTAAAGCTATATCAGTCGAGGATACTTATCATGAGATAATTGATATGTTCAAAACGGAAAAGTTTTCTAGATTACCAGTATATGAGGACACTATTGATAACATTATTGGTGTACTATATGCTAAAGATTTATTTTTTTTAGATATAGAAGCAGATAGGCTTAATTTTAATGTAAGAGATTATATGAGACAGCCTTTTAATACTTTTGAATTTATAATGATATCTGATTTTTTTAAGCAGATGCAAGGAAATAAAATTCATATGGCTACTGTGCTTGATGAGTATGGAGGCGTGGCAGGGATTATAACTATGGAAGATATAGTAGAGAGTATATTTGGAGAGATAGACGATGAATATGATGACACAGAAGAGGATATAGAAGTAATTAAAGAAGATGAGTATGTAGTTAATGGTGCGGCCAGACTCGCTGATTTAAATGATATGCTTGGCATAAGTTTAGAATCAGAGGATTTTGAATCTGTTGGAGGATTTATAATTGGAGAAATAGGAAGGCTTCCTAAGACAGGCGAAGTAATACAATATAAAAACATAAAATTTATAATAGAAAATGTGGATAAAAATAGAATAAAAAAGATAAGAATTTTTACTTAATATGAATGATGGCAAAGTGTATAGGGACATCTTACTATAGACAGGATTGGATGTTTATGTGAAAATTAAAATAGTGTGACAAAAAAACAAATCAAAGAGGTGTAAAAAATGAAGAAATTATCGTTAGTAATGGCAGTTTTAATGATTATGCTTTCAACTATGGGTTTTACTAGTGTAGAAAAAGCATATTGGGAAGAAAACAAAAAAATAATGCAGTGGGAAGGCGTAGAGTCTGACCAAGATATTAGTCTTGATTTTAAATCTGCAGATGGGTTTGGAATTAATTACAAGATGGATATAAAATCAAAAGGCAAAATTAAGGATATGGTGACATACATAGAGATTAATACGGAGGCTTTAGAAAATTCACCTGCTATTCCTGAGATAAAGCTTTACACAAACGGAGCAGATTTATATATTAATAAAGAAGCTTTTCTTGCTTTTGTAAAAGCTATAAGTCATAAAGATATAGAAATCAGCGAAGATTATGTAATGATTGCAAGTCAGAAAAATGTTGAAATAAATGCTTCTTTAATGGAAGAAATCATGACTTTTGTTGAGGAAATAGACCTTGGAATTGATATGGGTATGGTTAAAGATGGAAATAAATACACTCTTAATATAGATTCTGATAAGATGATTGATTTATTAGATGCTTATATGAGATATATTTTTAACAATATGGATAAGTTGCCATCTAGCTTAATGCCTGCAGATTTTAAGATGACAGAAGAAGAAAAGCAAGAAGCTCTAGCTATGTATGATGCTTTTGTTACTCCTTATAAAGATACAGCAAAAGCAGCGATTAAGGGAAGTTCATACTATCAAGTAGATGAGTTTGAAGAGTCAAAATATACTCAAGAAGCTGTATTAGAAATAAAAAGTCAAATGATAAATGGAAAACTTTCTATGAATAGTGTATCAAATAAAGTAAGTGATATAGATGTTTCGTTACCAACTTCTGTTAAAGTAGTTACTGAAGCTGAATTAAATGAAATGATGATGCCAGAGCTACCACCTATGCCATTGTCAATAAGCCTTGATGGTTCGTATGTTAATTTAAAGAAAAACGATTATGAGGAAGGCAAAATCGACATGAAAAATATAGATGGGGAAACTTATTTTAATGTAAATCAGTTATCTAGCTTGCTTTCTACTTTACTCGATACTAAAGATGATTATATTAGGACTACTGATTTAATAGATTTAGGATTTGATGTTCAGTGGAATCCAGAGTATAGAACTATAGATATTTATTAGTATAAAAAGCTTTGATATAATTAAAAAAGGTACAATTTGAAAGATTTTTCTTTCGAACTGTACCTTTTTAAAGTGTTAGCAGGTAATAAATAACAATATGATTATTTATATAATTTTAAGGGTATATACTTTTAGTAACTTTATAATTATAAGATTGAGGGTGTGGATATGACTTTTGACTTAGATGCTGCTCTTAAAGATAGCTTTTATATGATCGCTTCATTTGATGAGACTGGAAATATTATTTACAAGAATAATAAGTTTAACATGTATTTTCCTGAAGTTAAGTCAAAAGATGATTTTATGGATGTAACTTATGAACAAGAAGTTTTTGGGAGAAATAGGAAAAGAATTATAGTTGAGTCTCCGGATATGGATGGGATTATAAAATTTGAGGTTAATTTTTCAAAGGGAGTAAGTTCATATGTAGGAACAAAAATCAACTATGATGAAATAATAGAGTTAGGACACTACACTGGAATACCTGTGAAAAAAGATAAAAGTAAGTATAAGGCTAAGATTTCTGTGGCAAAAACTAAAATGAATGCCTATGCTACTATGTTAATAGGTAAGGACGATAAGATTAAGTATATAACGGATAATATATATGAAATTTTAGGTTCAAACGTATATCTAGATAAGAGTTTGACAGAGGTTTTTGGACAAGATATAGCTATAGAAATAAAAAATAGAATAAATTATCTAAGAGTGTTTGAAGATGCTACTCTTGAGATAGATGGAAAGTTAATAGTTTTATCTGAGATGAATTCAAAATATTTAGTAGTCAATATTTATCCATATTCAGCTAATGTAATGAATAAATTTGAAGAGGTATCTTATTTAAAATATAAGATTAAGAATTTAGAATCGGAAATTAATTCAAGAGATAAGTTTATAAGGGCCCAAAAAGAAGTCTATAAAAATATATCGACGGTAGACAGCTTGACTAAACTTTATACAAGACGTTATCTTATTGATAGATATAATGAAGCACTTAATAAATCTAAAAATTATGGTTATAAATTTTCTCTTATTAATTTTCATATTGAAAATTTTAAAAAAATCAATTCAGATATAGGTTATGACAAGGCTGATGATTTGCTTAAAAAATTATCAATGCTTATAAGAAAAACCATGGACCATAAACATGACTTGGCTTTTAGGGTATCTAGTGCAGAATTTGTTATTTTATCATCTTTTATTACTAAGAAATTAGCAAGAGATAAGTTTGAATCTATAAGAAGTGCATTTCAAGAAGAAACAGGATTTGAATTGAAAATGAATGTTATAGACTCAGAAGATGAAGCTATTATGAATGAAAATACTGCTCTTAATTACGAGGATTGCTGATAAATTGATTTTTCAGCAATCCTTTTTTTGTTTAAAAATGATTTTTAATTAAATAAAGTAGTGGGTTTTTTAATGAAAAAGTTATCTAATAGATAGTTGACTAAGAATATGTCCATTGTTTTCTATATCTAGTAAAAATATTTCGTCCTCTTGAATAATTGCTACTGACCTAGAGCCATCTTTTGGTATGGAAGTGCTTCCAGGGTTTAGTACTATTAATGAATCGTATTTTTCTAGTTCCTTTTTATGGGTATGACCATAGATTAATATATTAGCCTTAAATTTTTTAGCTTCTTCAATCATATCTTCTTTTGATTTAGTGTAGCCATGTGTAATTAAGATACTTAAATTATTAGCTTCTAGTAGAGTGTAAGGACTTTGGATAGGGTGGTTTATAACCATTTGGTCGACATCGCTATCACAATTCCCTTTTGCAAATATTATATTATCAAGCTTGTTAATTTTTTCAGCGAGTTCTTTTGGATTATAGCCTCCAGGAATATCATTTCTAGGTCCATGATATAATATATCTCCAGCGTGAATAATCTTGTCACAATCTTTTAGATACTTCATTGCCATTTCAAAAAAATGAAAGCTTCCGTGGGTATCGCTTATTACTCCTATTTTCAAAAAAATCATCCTTTCAAATATCCTAGAGGAACTTTTCTGTTACCTTGCTCCAAAATTCATATCCACCAAGTCTTAGTAGCTTAATATTTATAGTTGAAGTTTGAAAAGTTAAGTCAACTATTTGATCATACCTATGCTCGATGCCATCCGTAACAAATACTAAAGAATCTTCAAATCTATACTCGGGACTAATTTTTACTATGGCATCTGAAGGTAGTATTATACTAGATGTAAATGACCTATATGCATTTGTATTTATAGGGGAAAGAGGTGTTACTTGTATGAGTTTTAAGCTAGGGTCAACTATGCTTCCCCCTGACGAGTAATTATAAGCTGTAGAGCCTGTAGGAGTAGATAGAATAACTCCATCTCCGCTAAAACATTCTATAAAGTTAGTATTTACGCTTAAGTTAAGATGGATAGTTCTGCTTTTATCACCTTTTACAACGAATTCATTTATCGCTTGAAGCTCAACACAACTTGTTCTAGTGCATATTAGTGCTTCTATAGGATGTATTTCTTGGATTGTATACCTTTTGTTTATATAGGCATCTATAAAATTATCTATTTGGGGAGGCATAATCTCTTGAAAAAATCCTAAGTGGCCAGTATTTATACCAATAATAGGAACTTCTGGAAAGTCATAGTCGTGTAGAGTTTTTAAAAATGAGCCATCTCCGCCTATAGCTATAAATAATTCAGCTTCTGGGTCGGGTTTTTCTAAGACTTCAAAACCAGCAGAAATTAATTTAGTCCGAAGTATTTTGGCTGTTCTGATAGAACGATCATATGAGTTATAGGTGATAATTATTTTTCGTTTCAATTCTATCGCTCCTGTCTTAAATTTATATATTACTGTAGAAAATTAGGTTTAAGTAAATGTATAGTTAATATATAATTGTAATTACATATACATCATATTATAAATTGACTTTGGATGCAAAGCCAATTAGAAATACAAAAGGAGTTTAGACATGTGGGCTAGTGGTCAGAAATATAACAAATTGATATGGAAAAATGAATTAAGAAAGGATACTTTAAAAGAAATTCTTTTAAATGACATGAATATATCTATTAGGCTTTTATATTCTTTAAAGAAATATAAGCAGATATTTGTTAATAATAATTTTTATAAGATGCATGAATTAGTAAATATAGGAGATACAATAGAGATTAATCTTCCAAGTGAAGCTAATGATTATGAAGCTGAGAGTATGGATATTAAAGTGTTATATGAAGATGAAGATTTAATGGTTGTACAAAAGGAACCTTTTATTGTCGTTCATCCAACTAAGAGTCATTTGAATCATACTCTTGCAAACGGATTAATTAAACTATTTAAAGACAAGGATATAAAATCTAAGATAAGATTTGTAAATAGATTAGATAGAGATACTTCTGGAATTCTTATAGTAGCAAAAAACAGCTATTGTCATAGTATGCTTACAAAAAATGATGCTATGCATGAGATGCAAAAAAAATATTATGCTATTGTAGGAGGGCATTTGAGCCAAGAAAGTGCTTCGATTAATCTTCCTATTGATAAGAGTGAAGATGGAATAAAAAGAATAGTTTCAGAAAAAGGACAAAGAGCCGTAACTAATTATAAAGTTATAAAAAAATTAGAAAATGCAACTCTAGTTGAAGTATCTTTAGAAACAGGAAGGACTCATCAAATCAGAGTTCATTTTTCTCATATAGGACATCCTCTTCTTGGAGATGAGCTTTATGGTGGAGATATGAAGCTGTTTGACCGTCAAGCACTTCATTGTTTTGAATTGGGTTTTTACTCACCAAGAAAACCGGAAATTATTCATATAAAATCAGAGCTCCCTCATGATATGAGAGAGCTGATTGAAAAGTTATAGGTTTTTTACTGGTGAGCTTCTACATATTCCACTATTTCTCTTACTGTGGTAAACTGCTCTATAGCTTCTTCATCGACTTCTATAGAGAATGCATCTTCAACAGCCATAATGATTTCGACAGCATCTAAAGAATCTATTTCTAGGTCTTCGTTAATAGATGTATCAAGGGATATTTTGCTTTCATTTATACCAAGATGCTCGGCAATTATGGTTCTTATAGTTTCATAAATCATAAATTCTATCCTCCTAAATCAACACTATGAGTTCTTCGAAGATAGTTTATTATAGAATGATGAAATTTGCAATAAAAAAATTGTCATATTATGAAGGAGGTAAAATTTGAGGTATAGAAAAACAAAAAATTACAAGGAAAAACTATTGATGTTTGATGGAGTTACATATATAGATTTAAGCTTAAAGGAAGATATTGATTTTAATGATGTATATATTAATAGGCAGCCTCTGATGCTTGAAATAGGCTGTGGTAAAGGAGGATTTTTATTGGAGTTGGCAAGAAGAAATCCTCAAATAAATTATTTAGGTGTTGAAAAAAATGAAGCGCTTTTACTTGAAGCTGTTACAAAAGCACGTGAAGAAGATTTGCATAATATAAAATTTGTAAGTTTTGATGCAAATAATATAGAAGCTTATTTTAAAAAAGGCCATGTATGTAGAGTGTATCTGAATTTTTCTGACCCATGGCCAAAGGCCAGACATTATAGGAGAAGATTGACCAGTAGATGTTTTTTGAACAAATATACAGAAATTTTAGATAAAGATAAAAGTTTGATATTTAAAACGGATAATAGGAATCTTTTTGAATTTACTTTATTAGAATTAAGTGCAAGAAAAGATAGTTTGATATCAATAGATTTGGACTTGCATTCTAAAGAATATCAGGATGATGACGAAAGATTGGTATTAACAGAATATGAAAAACGATTTATGGCTCAAAAATTACCAATATATCGTCTAGAAGCTAAGCTTTTGGGTAATTATATGGTGTGAATTAATCATTAAGTAGATTGGGGGAGGGAAAAATGGCTGTAACAATAAAGGATGTAGCGAAAATGGCTGGAGTTTCAATATCTACAGTCTCTAGAGTAATCAATAATTCAAAGCCTGTAAGTAGTGATATTAGAGATCAGGTGCTTAAAGTGATAAAGGAGACAGGATATGTTCCTAATCCAGTAGCTAGAAGCCTAGTCACTAAGAAGAGTAATATTATAGGTGTAATAGTTCCTGATATATCGAGTTTGTTTGTAGGAGATTTACTTAGTGGAATCGAAGAAATAGGAAGAATGTATGAATATGATATATTCCTTTGCAATACTTATGGAGAATCTGAGCGTGAGTTAAAATATATTAACCTTTTAAAATCTAAAGCAGTTGCAGGTATAATATTTGTAAGTGAAAAACTAGAAAAACCACAAATTGATTTAATCGAACAAAGTCAAATTCCATCAGTTTATATTAGCAAGAATGCAAAAGATTTTGATGTATACTCAATAGGGATAGATCACTACAAAGCTTCATATGATATGACTAATTATTTTATAAACAAAGGAAAGAAAAAAATTGCATTTCTAAGAGCGTCAATTGAAGATAATATTGAGGATTCAGAAAGATACAAGGGTTATAAAAGAGCTTTGGAAGAAGCTGGAATTACTTTGGATAGGAGTTTGGTACTTCAAGGAGATTCTACTAACGAATCAGGATATAGAATAGTCGAAGCCTTAATAGAAAAAGGAAATATTCCAGAGGCTATATTTGCATCAAGTGATGAACTTGCAGTTGGAGCGCTTAATGCTTTACTAGACAATAGGATAAGTGTTCCTAAAAATGTATCCATAGCTGGATATGATGATACTAGGATAGCATCTATGATTAGACCTTCTTTGACGGTAATAAAGCAACCTATTTATGATATGGGAGCAGTAGCTACAAGAATAATTGTAAAGCTAATTGACAATCACGAAGTTGAAGAAAAATACATTATACTTCCTCATACATTAGTTGAAAGGCAAAGCTCTTGATGAATATTTATATTTAAAATAGATTAAATTTGTAGTATAATAGTATATATAGAACCTGGAGTGTTCGTTTATCAGCTTTAAATTCAACCGACATATTTTATACGGGAACTTGATAGTTTGATAGTAGAAGAAATGCCTGAAGAAGGAATTCGGAAGTTATCAACAAAGTACCCACCTGGGTTAATCTCGGGTATTGAATTTGGGCAATGACGGCATTTCGGGTTTTATTTTCATTTTTATTATAAAAAATTAGATTTACTCCATACTTAATTTGAAATTGAATTGAGTTTAGGAGTGTTTTTTTATATAAAAAACCCTAAAAAATGCAATTTTGAAATTGAAATTTTCATAACACACTTTATGAAAAATGCAAAAAAACATGCATAAAATACTATGAATGTTGAAAAATAGAGATTATAAGTGTAAAAATATATGGAGCTAAATATTTTAAAAAACATAATAAATGACATATTAAAGTTTTAATTATGCATTGACACACAAAACATTAAATGATAATATTATATTATGAAATTGCATATTGATTATTTTATTATGGAGGTGTGTCGTATGACAATGAAAAATGAAGTTGGTAAAACGATTGATAAAAAAGAGATTAAGGGATTTGCTTCACAAAGAAAGTGCGGATTTATTACTTGCATTCATTGCATAAATGAAAGATGCACTACTAATAAATGCGATATGTTTGAAAGAGAATACATTCAAGAAGGTTAATGCATATAATTTAAACCTGTCATCGAAATTGATGGCAGGTTTTTTAATTTATAAAATAAATTGCAAATTTTGATTATTTTTTTCATTTATCATATAATGTAAGTTATATTAATTAAAATAATATTACTATACCATGAGGTAGCTATGGAAAAATTTAAAGTAGATTTTAGAAAAGATAAGGGACCTAAGTATGTTCAATTATATAAACATATAAAAAGTTTGATAGAAGATAAAGCTCTAGAAGCTTCAGAAAAATTGCCTCCTCTTAGAGAAATGAGTAATTTTCTCAATATTAATATATCAACTTCTGTAAAGGCTTATGATTTACTCGAAAAAGAAAAATATATATATAAAAAGGAAGGAAGCGGTTCTTATATATATCCTCAAGCTTCGGATTTTAAAGATGAAATTAAATCTATTAGATTTGATCTTGCAAATCCTCAAGCTGTCATGTTTCCTGTCGATAAATTTAAAGAAGCTGTAGCTATAGCGATTCAAAAAGAAGGTGAAACTTTATTTGATTATCAAGAAGGTTTAGGCTATATGCCCCTTAGGCTTGCCTTATGCGATTATATGAATAGTTTATATATAGAAAGTGAGCCAGATAGAATTCAAATAATATCTGGGGCTCAGCAAGGAATAAATATAATTGTAAATTCAATTCTCAATTACGGGGATGTTGTGTTTATAGAGGAACCTAGTTATCCTGGAGCTATTGATGTATTTAAAGAACATGGAGTAAAAGTGGTCGGGATTTCTGTATTAGATGATGGGATTGATATAGGAATTCTAAAAATGAAATTGGAAAAAATTAAACCGTCTATATTATATACTATGCCCAATTATCAAAATCCTACAGGTGTGTGCTATAGCGAAAAAAAGAAAAGAGATATACTTGCTTTAGCTAAAAAATATGATTTTATGGTAATCGAGGATGACTATATGAGTGATTTTAATTTTAATAATACTAAAATTAAACCACTAAGAGCTTATGATACTGAAAATAGGGTAATATATATTAAAAGTTTTTCAAAAATTCTAATGCCTGGACTTAGGATTGCCTTTATGGAAATGCCAGTTTATATAAGAAATGTAATAAGTAGAGTAAAGTATTCTATGGATATATCTACCTCTAGTTTTACCCAGCTATCTTTATATTATTATATGACTTATTTTGGGTGGGAGAATCATCTGGATATAATAAAAGAAATATATGAAAGCAGATTTCAAATTGCAAAGAAGTATATTGATGAAAATTTTTTAGATATAGTAACTTTTAGAAAAGCATCAGGTGGCGTGAACTTCTTTTTTGCTCTGCCAAAAGACTTTAGTTCAATTGATCTAAAAAAATTTTTAGAAGTAAGAGGGGTAAAAATATTGGAAGGACCTCTGTTTTATTATAATATAAAAGCTGAAAATGAATTTAGAATAAGTATTGCCCATATGCAAGAAAATGATATAGAAAATAATTTATGTATACTAAAAAATGGTATAATAGATTTCTTAGGTGATGAAAAGAATAAAATGAAGTATAAGATTCCGAATTTATAAATTAGAGGTGAAAAATGTCTGAAGAAGAATTAGTAAAAAGAATAAATTTTCTTTCTAAAAAATCTAAACAAGAAGGATTAAATGAAATAGAAAAGCAAGAACAGAAGAATTTAAGGCAAGAGTATGTTAACAGATTTAAAAATAACTTAAGACAGCAATTAGACAGCATAAAAATTCAAAAAAATTAGGAGGTTTTAGGATGTCTGAAAAAAAATATGTGGTTTTCAAATTGGACGAAGAAGAATACGGCATAGATATAATGAGAGTTAAAGAAGTTACTGAATTTATAGAAGTAACGAAGGTTCCAAATACTCCTCATTTTGTGGAAGGTATAATTAATCTTAGAGGAGAGATTACTCCTATAATTAACCTTAAAAAGAGATTTTCTAAATCTGATGATACAGAAAATATTGCTCATAGGGTTTTGGTACTTAATCTAGAAGATAAATTAGTTGGTTTTATGGTAGATGATGCTTCACAGGTTATAACTATGGATGACAGCCAAATTCAAGAAACTCCTTCTTTAATATCTGGTGATGATAAAATGTATATAGAAGGTATAGGCAAATTAGATGATAGGATGGTTATAATTTTAGATTTATTAAAAGTATTGAATGATACTGAGAAAAAAGAACTATTAGAAATGTAAAAATAAAGGGCTATATGCTCTTTTTTTGCAATTATGTAAATTTATATATGGCAATTTGTAGAAAAAAATGTATATTATATTTATAACAATTAAGGAGCTATAAAGGTATGAATGCATCAGGGATTTCTCCTAAGAGTTTAGACAAAGTAATAGATGATGTGATTTTATCTATTCAAAGTGGTCAAGAAGAGATATTTAATATTTCTGAAAATGTCTTAAAGGAATGTGAACAGATTCTGCAAGAGATTGAAAAGTTTAAAGCAAAAGTTCTTCTTGTCATTAAAGAAGCGGAAGAGCTTACTAAAGAAGAAAAAAATTGTAGACATAGACTTTTTTTAGTAAGCAAAAATTTAGGAGAGTATTCTGAAAGTGATATTAGAAAAGCCTATAATGAAGCAAAGGACAAACAAGTTCAGCTTCTTCTAAAAAGAGAAGAGGAACAAAATTTAATTAGAGAAAGAAACCAGCTTGAAATTAGATTGAAGAAGAATTATGAAATTGTTGAACAAGCTGAAAGCCTTATGTCTAAGATGAAGTCTGTAATGGATTTTTTGATATCAGATTTAGTTGACCTTGGAAAAACTATTAGCAACTTAGAGGATAAAACTCAAATTGGAATGAAAATCATAAAAGCTCAGGAAGAAGAGCGTAGGAGAATTGCTAGAGATATTCACGATGGACCAGCTCAAAATATTGCGTCTTTAGTTATAAAGACAGAAATAATTGAAAAACTTCTTAAAAGAGGAAATGTACATATAGAAGAGGAACTTAAAGATATAAAAGCCCATCTTAGGTCAGTTTTAAAAGAAATTAGAGGTATAATGTATGATTTGAGGCCCGTGTCATTAGATGAAGTTGGTTTAATCCCAACTATCGAGAGGATGGCAGCTGATATTAGTTATGAAAAAAATATTGCCATTGAAACCAAAAAAATTTCAGACTATCCTATATCCAACTCACTCAACAAATTAATTGTATATAGAATCGTTCAAGAATCATTAAATAATATAGTAAAACATTCAGACGCTAAAAATGTAACTATACGTATAGACATAAGAAAAGATTCTATCGACGGTAGTATTTCTGATGATGGAAAAGGTTTTGATGTTGATAGTTTAATGGAAGGAAAAAATAAGTCTTTTGGACTTTCATCAATGAAAGAAAGAGCAGAGATTGCTCGTGGCTTAATAACTATAAAATCTGTAGTAGGAAAAGGTACTAAAATTATGTCTGATATGAATTTTACCCATAAGAAAGGAACAAGATGAATAAAATAAAAATTATGATAGTTGATGATCATGCCCTAATGAGAGAAGGTTTGACTAAAATTTTAGAGATGGAAGATAATTTTGAAGTTGTTTATAAAGCGGCAGATGGTTTTGAAGCTATTGATTATCTAGAACAAAATACAGTAGATATTGTTTTGCTAGATATTAATATGCCAAATATGAATGGTATAGAAACTCTTAAAAAGATGAAACAAATGGATTTTGAAACTAAAATAATAATGCTTACAGTGTATGACACTAGAGAATACCTAATAGAAACATTAAACTTGGGAGCAAATGGATATATGCTAAAAGATGCTGAAACAGATTCTTTAGTAAAAGCCATTGAAGCTGTTTATAATGGTGGTAGTTATATTCATCCAAATCTTGCAGGCGAGTTATTTAAGGAAATAAACAGACAAAGGGTGAGTAGAAATATAAAATCAGGCGTAGATTCTCTTACTAGAAGAGAATATGAAGTGCTTCTTCTAATAGCGGAAGGTATGAGTAACAAAGATATTTCTGAACATTTGGTAATAAGTGAGAAGACGGTCAAGAATCATGTATCGAGTATTCTTAGAAAGTTAGAACTTCAAGATAGAACACAAGCTGCTATTTTTGCAATAAAACAAAAACTAACAAACTCCTAGTCGAATGACTAGGAGTTTTTCTTTAAAATGGATAGAAGCTTTGTGAAAACCAAGTAGATTGCATAGCATTTTTAACTTCCTCTTCGAAAGAATCTCTGTGCTCTCTTTCCCATTTGGCAAGAGTACTGAGTAAATATTTTGCCTGTTCATCTTCAGTTTGCTCCAATGCTTTTTCGTAGAAAATAGCAAAGTCATTTTCCATAGCATAAGCCATTCTAAGTATTGGCAAATCAGATAAATCATATTCAAAATCAACATGTTCTAAATCTTTTGATTTGTTTTGAATTATATTTTTCCCATCAACTTCCTTTAGGTTGATTTCTGTAAATGTATTATTTTTTTCCAATGATTTTAGTTGCTCTTCTAATATGTTATAATGTTCTTCTTCCATAGATGAAAGTCCTTCGAATAGCTCTTTGATTTTTTTGCTAGAAACCTTGTCTTTGTAAAAATTATAAAATTCCTGCGCTTTTTGTTCCATGTTCATAGCATATTTTAGAATTTCAGTTGCATTTTTCATGATTTTAGCCTCCATTCGTATATATAGTATTTTATAAAATATTCTTACTTCATCTTATTTACCCCTAATATGAGATTGGAAACATTGAAGAAAAATTTATTTTATGACTATATTAAATTAATATGGTTAATATTATTTCTATTTGGGTAATTTCATTATTAGGAATTAGAAGCTGTAGTTTGAAAAAGGAGTGATATAAATGCCAAATCAAAAAAAGGTTATATCTGGAAATGCTGCGATAGCAAGGGGCTTTTATGAAGCAGGTGGAAAGCTTGCTGCAAGTTATCCAGGGTCTCCCACTGTGGAAATATTAGAGCATGTTAGAGAATTTCCTGAAATCTATGCGGAGTTTTCTACTAATGAGAAGGTGGCTCTAGAAGTAGCTATAGGAAGCTCTATGGGTGGAGTGAGAAGTATGGTGTCCATGAAGCACGTAGGTGTAAATATCGCAATGGATCCACTTATGACTTTTACTCAAACTCATTTGAATGGAGGATTTTTATTAGTTACTGGGGATGACCCAGGAATGGCTAGTTCTCAAAATGAACAAGATAATCGTATACTTGGCAAATTTGCGAATATGGCTATTTTGGATCCTAGTAATTCTCAGGAAGCGAAAGATTTTACAAAGCTAGCTTTTGAGTTAAGTGAAGAATATAATTTGCCTATGATGCTTAGAATTACTAGTAGACTCTGTCACAGCAGAAGCATAGTTGAGCTAGAGGATAGAAAAGAAGTTCCAAGCAACAAATTTGAAGAAGATCCTGCAAAATACTGTATGCTTCCTCCGTATACCTTTAAAGCTCAATTTAATATGCAAGAAAGAATAGAAAAG